>JBCAWP010000111.1:0-8239 GCA_038534535.1 Pseudomonadota bacterium | reverse complement strand
ACGTTCGGCAAAATAGAGCGGGCTCGGACGGCCCACATAATGGGTCCACAGATCATCCATCTGGGCAAGAAACGCCGGATCCACTTTCGCGGCCCGGTACTCGGCCTCCAAGTCTAGGATCAGAGGCATTAGCGTCTCGGCAACATAGCGGCCGCCAAACGCACCAAACCGGCCGTTTTCGTCCGGATATTGAGACCAGATGTTCGGTTTATTCATCGTCTACCCATTATCAGGCCGATTTCGCCGCCCTGATAAAGTCCTTGATTAAGGCGCCACTCTTTACCCCCCGAACATGTTCAACACCAGAGGACACGTCGACCGCCGGCGCATCGGTCGCAGAGATCGCGTTTGCGACGTTAACCGGCGTCAGCCCGCCGGCAAGCAGCCAAGGTTTCGGCGCGGTCCAATTTGCGAGCAATGCCCAATCAAACGTGGCCCCATGCCCCCCAGTGCGGGCCGCGCCTTTCGGGGGCTGCGCATCGAGCAGCAAGGCATCGGCTGCGGTATAGGTTTCGGCGCGGGCGAGATCGCTCGGGTCAGAAACCCCAATTGCTTTCCAGACCTCCGCACCGGTACGCGCCTTTATGCGCGCCACGTCTTCTGGCGTTTCCCCGCCATGCAGCTGCAACGTGCGAATGCCGAGCGCCCGGACACGGTCAATCTGCGCATCGTCGGGATTAACGAGTAGCGCAACCGGCACGGCCTCTCCCACATACATCAGGAGTGTTTCGGCCGCCTCAGGCGTAATCGCGCGCGGGCTTTCTGGAACAAAGACAAACCCAATCCAATCAGCGCGCTCGCGCACAGCGATGCGCAGCGTCTCCGGCTCAGTCAGCCCACAGATTTTAACCTTGGCCATCGCGCTTAGCTATGGCGCCCGCGCCCCAAGAGCAAGCGTCAACGGATGCGCGCGCGGAATGACACCGAAAAGCTCGGATCTGGATCGCCGAAGCCGAGCGCGCCTTTTGGATTGATACAAATAAACTCAAGATCAGTGCGATAAGTATTGTCCGGCGCCACCGCGCTACACTCGGAGAAATCAGCCGGCGCGTCAGGACCCGTCGAGAACGCCACATCCGTGCCATAGGTCAGCGTCAGCGCCGCGCCATTCGCCTGGGTAAAGCCGACGGGGTCGGTACCCGTGAACGTGTCAGGCCCGCCTGAATCAATATCGCCATTCCAGAAATCGACTTCTTCCGGGATCACATCGATCAAAACGACGGTATCGGTATCAGTCGCCCCCTGCCCGCTATTGGACACCGTTATCGTATAAATTACGTCATTTCCCGGCAGCGCGTAGAGGCCTAACCCGCCCGGATCAAAGACAGCATTCGTCTTTGCAGCGTCGAGCGCAGCTGCGCCGCCAATGATAAGGGCATGGTCCTCGACTTCACCATCGCTCGCCTGGCCCGTAATGCCGAGGCCTGACTGGCTGGACCAGCGCAACCGGGCAACTGTCTGGCTGAGTGTCGCCCCCGCCGGCACCGTCACGGGCACGGTGGCCGTGCCGCTTGTTCCGGTAATCGTGATATCCGCCGCCACCTGCTCGCTTTGACCGTCGACCGTATCGGAGAAATCGCCGTCACCGTTCCAATCGATCCACATCTGAAGGAACCCGCCAGAGCCGGTCACCGGCACATCTATTGAGCTTGCAAAGCCAGCCGTTAGCGCGGAGAAATCAATCGCGTCTTCATCGTCAACGCCCGCGAGGTCGTCGCCGTCCGATCCAGCCGAAGCGGCCGCACCTGTCTCGCCATCGGGCGCCGTCGCGCCAATCTGGAAGCCGGAACGGACAAGATGCGACGGCGCGCCATAGCTCGCCGGACTGTCCCCAAAGTCTATCGCCCGGGGACAATAGTTGAGATCATGGATGGCCATCGCTTGGTTGGACACTGCTGTCGAGGCTTCTGGATTGCCATAGTTCACGACAACCCGATCGACCGGCGACAGAAAGGTCACAATCAAATTTCCTGTCGCGGCAGTACTCGGCACACCCTCGGTTCCAACCGCAACATTGCCAACAACGACGGTGCTGCTTGCCGGTGTCAAAATGGGCGTTACGGAAACGCCGCCAAGAAACCCAGTGACTTCAATCCGATCACGGAACTGTCCAGCGGCGAAATCAATGTCGAACATGCTAAATTGTAGGTCTTGAACGCCAAGACCTGCCGTTCCGACGTCCATGGTCACGTCTACGCTTTCAGTCGAAGACTCGAGATTCTGGAAATAATACAAAGACTGTTGAGCCGGCAGTAAGCCGCCCGAGATTTCAGCATTCGTTTCAGGAGCATTGTTCACACCCGAGATCAGGTCCCGGCGGTTCGTATCACCGGTGAAGGCAAAACTGAAATTCGTCCCATCGCTGCCGCCTCCCGGGAAAGAACGCGACAACTGCGTGGAGATGAAAGGCCATGGATTACTGTCCCAGTCGAACACTTCAGGGGCGACGCAGGAGAGTGACGGTTCGCCATTCGGCCCCGTCCCCCCGCTTGCCCCCGGAGACAGGCTGAGGCCTGCCGTGTCATCCTCTGACGGGTTCGCGTTCACATTGCCGGTCGTTGAATCCGGGTCTGTAACGCTCGACGCCGCTATCTCAGCAACGGCGCTATAAGACCCGCTGGACAGGACTTCGGCGACAATCGTGATCGAGGACGTCGTGCCCGACGGCACGATCCCCACTGACCAAGTCCCCGTCGTAGCGTTGTATGTGCCCGTTCCGGTCGCCGACTGAAAGGCGAGCCCGGATGGCAGATCGAAATCGACCGTGACACCATTTGCCGTCAGATCGCCCGCCTCATGGGTGACCGCTAAAGTCAGCGCGACATTCGAGCCGAAGGTCGGGCTCTGATTGTCCGGCACGAGGCTAAGGCTCAGATCAGCAAAATTCTGGACGCCAGAAATGAAGATCTCGGACCGCAGATAGGTGCCGCTCGTGCCAGCGGTCGTGTCACAAGCGAGAAAGAGCCAATCGCCCTGCGCATTGCGGCCATTGAAATCATCGAGCGTGTTTGCCCCGCTTGGCCGAACCGTGAACTGGTAAGGGGCCGCGTTGACATCATTGTTAGAGAGTTGCGCCCCGGTGTCGACTTCCAGACCAGAGCTCTGGTCGAACAGGACATTGTAATCGTTGAAAGTGCCGCCGGTCCCGAAATAGAGGAGCACTTGGGTGCCATCCGGGTGGCGCAGGGCCGCCGCCGTTTGTCCCCGCGTATTGTGATCAATGATCATCCCGAGATTGACGTCGGTGATCGTCACATTGTCGGGGACGGTGATCGTTCGCACGAATGCGGCGGTGCAGGGCGTCGCCGTATCACTGAGC
This sequence comes from Pseudomonadota bacterium, assembly GCA_038534535.1. GTDB lineage: Bacteria > Pseudomonadota > Alphaproteobacteria > Caulobacterales > Hyphomonadaceae > CALLCD01. Next base: position 4,920 of record JBCAWP010000111.1, on the reverse strand, counting down.
GTCCCGGGATTGGTATCCACATATGACTGGCTGAATTGGGCATGGCCCGGCGCCGCCCACAGCGAAGCCGCGGCCGCAGCGCAGATAAGTTTGCGCAACAGACCAGATTTTGGGGCGATGCGCATCAATTCCGTCTTGGCGAAACTCTATTCAAAAACTCGGCGGCAGTATGCTGATCAAATTTTACCCGCAGTTTAATAAAGGGCCCCTGGTTCAGATACTCCGCCGCCTCAAAATCCCGGTCGTTGAAGCCCTGCACATTATAACCGACGCTCAGCCAGACATTATCGGCCGGCGTGACCCCAACCGATGGGCCAAACTGGAAATCCGTCTGACCGTTTTGCGAAACAAGCGCTGATCCGGCAAAACCGACATCAAATCGCTCCGTCACATCATGGCGGACCTCGCCCCCGATCAAGTTCGTCACTTCATCGAAGTTCTGTCCACTAAAGGTCGCCTCGGTATATTTGATGCCCCAGAACGCGGCGAGCTGGGTACGGTCGCCAAGTCTCGTGTTGAGCCCCAGATTATTGACGACCTTCCACTGTCGTGACTCGCCGGCAATCTCCTCATGACTGACATCGAGCCGATCAAAAATGATAGGTCCCTCGCCCCTGGGTCGCCACGACGCACCGATACGGGCATCCAACCGCTCGCGATTGGCTGAAGCATCCAACAATTCCTGCTCAATACGTGCCGCTAGAGCAAATGACAGCTTTTCCGAAGCCTCGCGCGCGCCGCCAAAGATTGCCGCATACCGGGTCCCGAGCGCAGTATCGCGCACCTCCAGCCGGGCCGATGTCGCCGTGACTTCGTCGCGATAGCCAAGACCCGCATAAGTGGATGTAAAGCCGTCATCCTGGGTCAAAACGCTCGGCGGCGCCGTCTCAAGCGGTGAATTCGGCTCATCTGCCAAGGGGTCGATCGGCTGTCCACTCCCCGAAATCTGCGCCCGCCGCGCCGCGCCCGCGCTTGCGGTCCAGCGCTCATTCAGGCGGATCGTTTGATCAAGACCGACTGTCGCGCTCAGCCGTCGGCCGCTGTCTTGGGTCAGATAATCTGTCGCCACTCTCACTTCCCCGCCAGACCACGGGGCAACTTGCAGACCCACCGTCGTATTGTTCCCAGAAGCATTCACGCCGTCGAGGATTTCGTGGCGCACATTCAAGGTTGCCCGCGAGGTGAGTGTCTTATCGGCACCGAGGATCGTGCGCTGCGGGAACAGTGAGGTTTCATCGCCCTCGCTGGTCAGCGGCTGTTCGTGCGCGGCTGTCAGCGTGAGCCCCTGCTTTGCAAATGATTTCCGCAGGGCACTCGTCAAAAGAACGGACCGCCGTGGCCCCTCTTCATCCGCTTCAGCAATGTTCTCGGTCACGCTTCTGAGGCCCACACTTGCCCCAAAGAGGTTATCTTCACGGCGGAGGGCACCTTCAACGACCGTCCGGTCATCGCCGGTCTGAAGCGATTCCTCATAAAAAACTTCGCCATCGACAAAGTGGCGGGCGCCGGCCTCGGACGCCGTTGCCTGCGCACGGCCAATTTCGGCCGAAACCGCCGCGCCAACGCGGCGAACGGCGCCGACGGCGGTCGATTGTTGACCGAGCCCGAAGCCTTCCTCTTGCTCCCGATAGTATCCGGAGACCGTGAGGGCTTCCTGCTGGTGCACGATTTCCAGAAGGTAGGCGTCGGCGCGATCGTCTCCGGGTGCGTCAGCAGGCGCATCGTCGCGCCGCGTGCGCGCGACTTCGGCCCGGATCTCGGTCGTGTTGCCCAGATTAACCGTCAGATCGACGGCTCCCAACTGCCGCGTGATCTCAGGCGCTGCCGGATCTCCTTCTTCGCGAATATAGCTGGCGCCGGCCTCGACGCGCCCTTCAAAGAAGCGAACCGCCGCACGCCCGCCAGCCGTGATATCCCGCTCGACCGCCTCTGACGTTTCATACTCAACGACGATGACATTCGGATTGAACCCCGCATCCGTTGCCGCGACCGGCCGGCGGAAAAAGATCTCGCCGGTGTCGAAATCGATCTCATAATCAACAAAGCGCGCGAGTGTCTGCACGCCCTCGATCTCATCTGGACGGAACCGGTTTCGCGTCTCGACGAAAATCGTCTCTGAATTCCGGATCAGCGGCGCCGCAGTCAGGTTAAACGGCCCCGACGTACCATCGGCCGCAATCTCGTCGCGCACAAAGCCCTGGTTCGTCTCGGCGGCAAACAGGTTTACCGACACGCGTTCATTCTCATAGATCGATTTCAATCCCGACAGACGACGATTGTACCGGCCAAGCTCCGTGTCGCTGAGGTCCGTATCGAAATCACCAAAAAGAAGCTGGAACGTTCCGCGCTCCAGTTTCACAAACAAGGGATAGCGGCTCTCCGCCTCGCGATTCTGGAAGGTGCGATCCCCGAAGACGGTGTAGAACGCATTCGGATCAATCGTCCCCTCAAATAAATCGGCATCGGCGCCGGCCCGGCCACGGCGACGCGCGGTATCGACGGCGAGGGTCAGCAACCAGTCACCGCGCACAACCCCCTTGGCGAAGAAGGCAAACCGGCCGTCATTCAAGAGCTCGTCGGCAGACAGATTTCCCGGCCCGTCAATGGCTTCAAGGCCGAGCGAGCCTTCGGCGAGACCGACGAGGATCCAGTCCCGTTTTTCCGGGCGCAGGAACACGTCGATCTCCTGCTGGCGACCATCGTCGAGCCGAACGAGCAGGCGCGCGCGACCGGTCTGCAGCGTTGGCGCCAGTTCGACCCGCGCAATGCCATCCTCTCCGACGGTCACACTGGTGAGCGTCGACAGCGTTGAAACGATCGGCGCTTCCCGTTGGAGCAGCTCGGTATTCTTCAGGATGTAAGGCGCGGCCACATCGACCTCGATTTGCCGGCCGGGGTGAACGGGGCGACCCGCCGCGTCCGTAATCCGCAGAGCGATCGAGGGTGTATTTCGGCCATCGGCCGTGAGGAGCGATTGGTCGTCGACAAGCGCCGCGCGCTCAATACGTGAGACGAACCAGACCTCGCGCTCGAGCTCAGCGACGATTGCACCATCTTGCGCGTAAACGGTCGCGCGCACGACATTGCGCCCATCGGCAATATCGACGCCCTGCCAGCGGCTGATGGAAACGTGCTGATCCGCGGCGTCATCGACGCCGGCAAAGTTCAGGCCCGAGACCGGCGTGCCGTTCAGGGTCAGCCGCACAGACTGGGTTGGACCGTGCTTGATGCCGAGATCAAGACTTCTGGACGCCGGCGTCCGACCCTCAAGCGGATAGACCCATTCAAGGCCATCTGGCGCAGTGTCCAGCCAGGCTTGGTCAAATGTCTCTCGCGCAGATAGGGTCTCGACATCGGCCTCGATGTCGGTCGCGCCCACATCTGTCCGGCGAAGGTAGAAGTTGGCGCGCCAGATCGATCCGCCAATCGCCTCGACAAATTGCGACGTCGCGCTTCCGGCAAAGCGCGTGTTCTCTTCACAGATCACGGGCTCATAGCCCGGGGGCAGCGTTGCTGTATCGACTTGCACCACGTGGGTGCCGGGCTCAACATTCTCGAAGTGATAGAGCCCGTCTTGGTCGGTCACGACATAGTCGCCCGTCTCAAGATACAGGCGAACCCCGCCGACGCCGGTGCCGTCCACGATCTCTCGCGCCCACTCCTCGTCGGGGTCGCAAGCCACTTCGGCAATCCGGCCTACAATCGTGAAGCGCGACCGAAGCAAGTCTTCGCGGACGATCACGGCGGCCTCGGCCCGGTTTGAGATTGGACGGCCGATGGCGTCGAGTGCCTGGATCTGGTTCACAGCCTCGCCGAGCGGCGTACCACTGGTCGCAAGCGTGACATAGCTCACCTGAACCGTCTCACCGGCGCGAAGAAAACCGGCGTCAAACGTTAGCGTCCGGCCGTCATCTGCGATGTCTGGATCGGCAAGGTCTTCGCCGCCGAGACGGGCCGAGCCTGCCTCATATCGGAAACCGCGCGGCAGGATGTCCTGCAAGATCAGGCGCGCCGCAACGTCGTCCCGGTTTTCGACCTGCACGGTGTACTGCGTGAAATCACCCGGCGCCGTGGTCGTGCCGCTCGCCTCCTTCGTGACGACAAGCTCGCCCGCGCCGTCGAGCGGCACGTCGAAGCTTAGGGGCCCGGTGGCCTCAACTTCAAAGGTCCCGCCATAGGACCCGTCAATAATAGTGAAAGGGCCGTTCGACAGCCCGATGAACTCATCTTCGGTAAGGACGGACGGAAACACATATCGGTCGGGCGGCTCAATCAGCAGCCGATAAAGCCCAGGTCTCATCAGGGGGAACAGGAACTCCCCCTCCCCGAGATCATACTCCCGTCCGCTGGCGTCCGTCACCAAGCCGCCAGTGACGATTGTCGACGGATAAGCCGAAAAGCCGTCCAGGCCGAAGACATCAGCCGGTAGCCCGGTTCCAGCATCAACAATGGTCACCGTCGCACCATCGATGAGGTCGCCGGTGAGGCTGTCAAACAGTCGGCCAAACGGATCGACCAGGGCAGAATCAACAGAAACCTCCGTCTCGTCGAAGGCATCAACATAGGTCGCCTGAATCGTCGCCGAGCTCTCGACCGAGAGTAATCCATCATCCCGCTCCGTCGGATCGGGTGTTGTCGGGAGAAACGCGAAGAACTCGCCGGTGTCTGGTCCGCTCTCAAACAGGCGGAGCGTCATCGTGTCTCCATTGTCGCCAACCGAGATGGTCACGACGACGGTCTCAATCACATCCGGGTCGCCGTTCTGGCCCGCATCTTCGACTTGAACGACGAGCAGCTCACCCGGAAGGAAACGATCGGTCTCGACGATCATCGACGTGCTCGGCACGTCGTGTCCCTCCGGCATATTATCGATGAATGGGCCCGCGATTTGCGCCGATGGGCTGATCTGCGTGCCATTGA
>JBCAWP010000110.1:0-8264 GCA_038534535.1 Pseudomonadota bacterium | reverse complement strand
TCGGCTAAGTCGTCAGACCTTGACTTCACAATGAATGGCCGGGTCTATCCACGCGGCTCGGTTATTTTCAGCCAAGCCTCCAATGACGGTGATCTCGGAGACACGCTCGGCCGTCTCGCGCAAGAGATTGGCGCTGAAATCGTAGCGCTCGATACGGGGTGGACAGATGCCGGGCCAAATCTCGGGAGCGGCTATTTCGCGCCGCTGAAATCGCCGCGTGTCGCCCTGGCTTGGGGGGAGGGAACCTTCCCAACTGACGCTGGCGCTACCCGTTACACTCTTGAGCAGGAGTTTGGTGTTCCCGTCACGCCGATCCGTGTCTCGTCCATGTCACGCGCGGATCTCGGGCTTTATGACGTGGTGATCTTGCCAGATGGCCGCACATACGGCGCCGCGGGTCCGGCGTTAGTGGCCTATGTGGAAGACGGAGGCGTTCTGATCGGATTTGCCGGCGCGCTTGATACCCTGACGTCTGAGGACGTCGGCTTGATCTCAACCTCCGAGGAATCGGCCTGGAAAGATGAGGACGCCGAAGCACCTGAGACGGAGCCTGAGACAGACGGTAGCGGGCGCATCGCAGGCACGCGGCTCACTGGCCTGGACGACTACCATGCTTTGACCTCGCCTGAGACGGATCAACCTGACAGCGTGCCGGGGGTTTTGCTGAACACGATCGCGAACACCGACCATTGGCTGTCGGCTGGTTATGAGCAGGCCATTGCGCTTTTAACGGGCAGCGAGATTTATGCCCCGCTGAATGAAGCAAATGGCGAAACGGTGTTCAGGTTTGCGGGGCCAGATGATCTCCTGGTGGGCGGATATCTTTGGAACGAGAACCGGGCGCAACTCGCTTACAAGCCGTTTGTCATGGTCGAGGAGGCGGGAGACGGCATGACGATCGCGTTCACCGAAAGTCCGGTGACGCGGGCTTATCTGGATGGTCTGAACCTCCTTGTCCTCAACGCAGTCTTGCTTGGACCAGCACACACCGATTAGGCTTGTGATGACGAAGAAATACACGTTTGAGGGACCTATGACCCACCTTAAAAGCCTCTCGTTCGCGCTCCTATCGGCGACGGTTCTCGCTGGCTGTTCAACTCTGGGCGCGCCTTTTGCTGCTACGGCCGATACGCCCGTCGCTGCGCCATCTGAGGTCGCGGTCGACGAGGTCCAGACCCTTGTGCCGTTCCAGCAGTTCGAACTTGAGAATGGGCTCGATGTTATCTTTCACATCGATCGCTCGGACCCGGTGGTCGCGGTCTCGCTCACCGCCCATGTCGGGTCGGGCCGGGAACGTCCGGGACGCACGGGATTTGCCCATCTCTTTGAACATCTTCTGTTTCTGGAGTCGGAAAACCTGGGCAAAGGCGGCCTGGACGCGATGAGCGCGCGCATTGGCGGTTCTGGTGCTAATGGGTCGACGAGCCGAGATTGGACGAACTACTTCCAGACCGTTCCGAACAATGCCCTCGAAAAGATGATTTGGGCCGAAGCCGATAAGCTTGGCTGGTTCATCAACACCGTCACCGACCCCGTGCTCGCCAAGGAAAAGCAGGTCGTTAAAAATGAGAAGCGCCAGTCGGTCGACAACCAGCCCTATGGGCATCTCTTCTCCGTCCTCCGCAGCAATATGTACCCCGAAACGCATCCCTATCACTGGGAGGTGATTGGGAGCTTGGAGGATGTTCAGGCAGCGACCCTGGATGACGTCAAGACGTTCTATCGGGCCTGGTACACACCCAATAATGTCACGCTGGTGGTCGCGGGTGACTTCGATACGAGCCAGGCGCGCGAATGGGTCGAAACCTACTTTAGTGAAATTCCGCGCGGGCCCGATATTGAGGCGCGTGCGCCTCAACCCGCCGTCCTGGAGGACAGCCTCAGCTTCGTCCACGAAGATAGTTTTGCCGAGCAGCCGCTCATCGCCATGGCCTGGCCAACGGTCCCGGAATACCACCCGGACAGTTATCCCCTGGCGGTGCTTGCGGATCTATTGTCCGAGGGCAGGCGCGCTCCCCTAAACGAAGTCTTGATCGACGAGGCCCAGCAAACGGCTGCCGTCACGGTCTTTGCGCCCCATAATGAGTTGGCGGGAGAATTCATCACGATCATAACGGCGTTCGAGGATATCGATCTTGATGATGTCAAAGCATCGCTCGAGGCCGGGTTTGACCGGTTTGAGACCGATGGGGTCAGCGCGGCGGCGTTGGAGCGGGTGAAGATCGCCCAGGAAGTTGACTTTTACCGGGGCCTTCAAAGCGTGCTCGGCAAGAGCATCAATCTCGCCCAATACTCCATTTTCACAGGCGACCCAGGATACGCCGATGCCGAACTCGCCGCGCTCCGCGCCGTTACCGCTGAAGATGTGATGCGGGTCTATGAGACCTATGTGAAGGATCAGGCTTATGTCGCTGCGAGCTTTGTGCCGAAAGGATCACCGCAATTGGCATTGAATGGCGCCAAGCCGGCCAATGTGACTGAAGAGCAGATCCTGGCGGACGCCGAAGACGACTTCGATCCCAATATTGAAGCGACCTATGAGCCAACGCCTTCCGTAATTGACCGGAGCGTCGAGCCGCCCGCTGGACCGACCCCTGTGCTCGCCACCCCCGATATCTGGGAGACTGAGCTTGAAAATGGCATGAAGGTTCTCGGCATTGAGGATGACGAGCTGCCGATTGTCGAGTTTGTCATTTCTATTGATGGCGGCCACCTGGCCGATAGCGTCGCGCAAAACGGCCGTGCGAACTTCGTCGCTGAAATGCTGACCCGCGGGACTAAGACGAAGACGCCTGCGGAACTCCAAGAAGCCATCTCCGATCTCGGCGCCGAGATCACTGCGTCCGTTAGCGATGAAGCGATCCTCGTCCGAGGACGGGCACTCGCCCGTAATTTCGATCCGGTCATGGACTTGCTCACCGAGATCATGACTGAGCCGCGCTGGGACGGGGAGGAGTTTGACCTCGCCAAGTCACTCATTTTGAACGAGATTGTGGGGCTCAAGGCGAACCCTGGTGCGCTTGCCCAACTCGCGTCCGCTTATACGCGATACGGGGCGGACGACATTCGCGCGCATAGCACGTTTGGCAGCCAAACGAGCGTCGAGGCGCTCACCCTGGAAGATCTAAAAGCCTTCCATGGCAAGTATATCGTGCCGCACCTGGCAAGCTTCCGGGTCGTGGGAGACATTTCGGAGGCGGAGGTTCGCGCGTCACTTGGTGACCTTGAGGCCACCTGGGCCCGAACTGACCTCGAACCCATAACAGTGACGCGGCCGCTCCTGCCCAGCGAACCGAAGGTTTATTTCTACGACGTGCCAGGCTCGAAGCAGTCCACCTTCCTCTTCGGACACCCAGGTCTCTTGCGGACCGACGATGATTTCTTCCCCGTCACCGTGGCCAATTATCGGCTTGGTGGCGGTGGTTTTGCCTCACGCTTGATGCAGACATTGCGGGAAGGCAAGGGTTACACCTACGGCATCTTCTCTGAGTTTGACGGGTCAGCCCGCGATGGCGATTTCACCCTGTTTAGCCGCATCCGTTCGAACGTCACCTCAGACGCGACGGACATCGTCCGCTCTATCCTATCGGACTATAGCGACACCTTCACCGAAGAGGACCTGGCCGTCACAAAGAGCTTTTTCCTGAATGCGCAGGCCCGCGAATTTGAGTCCTTCCGCGCAAAGCTCGAACTGTTGGAAAACATCGACTTATATAACTTGCCCTATGACTTCGCGGCTCAGCAAACCGCCACGGTCGAGGCGATAACCGTCGAAGATATCCAGACCCTGGCCACGACCTATATCCGGCCGGACAGAATGTCCTACGTGATCGTCGGCGATGCGGCGACTCAGCTCGAGCCGTTGGAAGCGCTCGGTATCGGCGCGCCTGTGTTGATTACCGAAGAGATCGATCGGTTAATGGAATAAAGCGCGCGGTAACTCGCCGAGAGATCAACCACGCAATATGCGTCGGTCTCGGTGTGCTCGGTGTCCATCGGGGCGCTTAAGGCAAAAACCGCAAGCGCTATGGCCCGAAGGCCCATCATGTGTGGCTCCGTAGGGTCATTACGGGAGCAGAATAACGCCTATTTTGCGGAGTAAAATAGATTGCGCCCCATGGGCGATCACAAGAATCGGGTGTTCGCGTGCGGCGCGCACCATCAATATGTGACCCATGACAAAGACGACGTTACCGCCCCTGACCGACCGCGCCATCGCCTATAAGCGGATGGCCGATATGTTGACCTATCTCGGCGACACTTGGCTCGACTGGCCGGATCTTGAGCATTGCGCACGTGCGGCAGGCTTGTCGGCCAGCCATTTCCAGCGGGAGTTCACCCGTTGGGCAGGGTTGTCACCGCGCCAATACCAAGCCGCGATTGCCCATGCGACCGCCGGCGACCTGTTGCGGCAAGGCGCGAGCATCATGGACGCGGCCTATGAAACCGGCCTGTCGAGCGTGAGCCGGCTCCACGATCTGTTTATCGCCCATGAAGGATTATCTCCGGGGGAGGCGAAGGCCGGCGGGAAGGGACATGACCTCTCAATCGGGCGAGCCCCTACCCCGTTCGGGCCGGGCGTATGGCTGACCTCCCGCAGGGGGCTCGTCGCGTTGGGCTTTGTTGATGATGACGCGCCGACACGGACAGGATTTGTGCATGTTGGACGGTCAGAAGACGAAGCCTTTGCCGATCTCGCCGGGCGCTACCCCGATGCGTCGATCACCCGGGATGACAAAGAGGCCGAACGGTGGGCGCGCCGCGTCTTTGAAGCCGGCGAGGCCTTGCCGGTCGCACTTTATGGAACGCCCTTTCGCCGGCAGGTTTGGCGTGCGCTTCTCGATATCCCGGCGGGAACAACCCGCACCTATGGAGACGTCGCCCGGTCAATTGGTCGACCCAAGGCGGCCCGCGCGGCTGGAACGGCCATTGGTGCCAATCCCATTAGCTGGTTCATTCCCTGCCACCGCGCGATTTCCGCGGATCGCCGACTGCACAATTACCATTGGGGGATTGCCCGCAAGCGCGCCATGCTTACCTTGGAGGCCGTGCACGCAGCTTGATCGCTGCGCGCGCTTGGCGAGCAGATAATCGGGTCTATCCATGGCACAACTTGGCATATTGATCCTCGTCGCCATGGTGGGCTGGGGTGCCTTTCTCGCCTATCGATGGCTCGGAACGATGGGCGAGGTGGGGGCGATGTATGTCCGCTTGCAGGACATCGGCGAATTGAACGGCGACGTTGGCCAGGATGATTTTCGTACGGCCTATCTACGCGCCGAAGGTCCGCGCTTTGGCACATATTTATTCGTCTCACTTTTGATAGTCACAGCAATTTTCCCCTTCTTTCTCGGCTTGTTTGACCTTGTCTGGGGCTTTTTCTGGCGCCGAAGCGGTGAGTTGCCATGGTTCGAAGCCGGAGAATTGGTCCACAGTCTGATCCTCGCGATTCTGACGGTTGGGGCCATGTTCTGCTTTGCATATGTTTCGATGCGGATTTACCACCAGAACCGGCCCGGGTCATTGAAGTCCGAGGTGCGCCGTTTGAATGGAGAGGCCCATGGCGATTGAATATCTTCACACGATGATCCGCGTCGGCGATATCGATGCGGCGACGAAATTCTTCTGTGATGGGCTCGGCTTGAAAGAGCTCCGGCGAACCGAAAATGAAGGCGGGCGGTTCACGCTGGTCTTCCTTGCCGCGCCAGAGGATGCCGCGCGTTTTGCGGGAGATTCAGACGGTCCGCTCCCTGCAGGCCTACCGATGGTTGAGCTCACCTATAATTGGGATGAGAACACCTATGACGGTGGCCGGAATTTTGGCCATTTGGCTTATCGTGTCGATGACATCTATGCGGCGACGGAGCGTCTTGCCGATTTGGGTGTCACGATTAATCGCCCGCCGCGCGACGGACGGATGTGTTTCATCCGTTCGCCCGACGGTATATCCGTTGAGCTGCTGCAAAAGGGTGACCCCCTCCCGCAAAAGGAACCTTGGGCGAGTGCCGCGAATGTCGGCACCTGGTAACGGCTATTCGTTAAACGCTGCAAGCGCAGCGGCCGTAAGAGATGTCACACCCGTTTCGATCGTCGGTTCGTAGTCTGGGGCGAAAAACGGGGAGTGAAGAGACGGAAGTGGTTTCCGGCTCTCAACTTTTTCGCGCTCAACGGCGCCCAACCAATATATGAGGCTCGGGATCTTGTCGTCCGTTCGAGCGTAGTGGGCGAAATCTTCGCCGCCCATCACAGCCGGAACCGCGATGACATTGTCTTCGCCAATCGCCGTTGCAATGGCCTCGGTGGAGCGTTGGGTCAGGGCATCGTCATTATAGGTTGCCGGGATGTAGTCGGTTTCGAAGGTGACCGTCGGCTCAGGTGCGCCAAAGGTCGCGGCTTGTCCCTTGGCCACCCGGACAATGCCTTCGAGTAGGAGTTCGCGCACTTCGTCGCTATACGTCCTAACCGTGAGCTTTAGGTCAGCCCGGTCAGAAATGATGTTATGCTTGGCGCCTGCCTGAAACGATCCCACAGTCACGACGGCGGGTTCTTGGGGGTTCAGATTCCGAGAGACAAGGGTCTGGATCGCGGTCACGATATGTGACGCAACGACAACCGGGTCTTTTGTCGTATGCGGATAAGCGCCGTGTCCGCCTTCTCCGTAGACGGTAATGTCGACGGTATCCACCGCAGCGAGTGCATACCCCTTAGCATATCCAACGGTGCCGGACGGCAGACTGGCAGATACGTGAAGTGCAATATTGGCGTCGGGCGTTGGAAAGCGCTCAAATAGGCCATCGGCGAGCATGGCTGGGGCGCCGAGGCCTAGTTCCTCAGCCGGCTGAGCAATCATGACGAGTGTACCGGACCATTCGTCCCGCCGGGCGACGAGATTGCGCGCCGTCCCAATCCAACTCGTCATATGGATATCATGGCCGCAAGCATGCATGACCGGACTTTCAACGCCTGACCAGCTCACTTGTGTTACTTGGGACGCATAGGGCTTCTCCGTCTTCTCCGGCACGGGCAGGGCGTCCATGTCGGTCCGAAGAAGGATGGTTGGTCCGTCACCGTTCTCCATCACACCGACAACACCGTATCCGCCGACGCCGTCGCGAACGGTGCCTTGGTCGCGCTCCGCCTTCGCCGTCACCCAGTCCGCGCCGACGCCAGTCGTCACATCAAAGCCGAGCACTTTAAGCTCCGCAGCGAGCCGAGCCGAAGTCTCTGCCTCCAGGAAGGAGAGTTCGGGGTGGGTATGTAGGTGCCGATATATGTCTGTCAGCTCGGCGCCAATTTCGGGCGGCTCGTCGGCTGCGGAAATACCAGAAAGACAAACACAAAGCGCGAGGAGCGAGATGGCGCGGGGCATAGATCAATCATCCTTAACTATCTATCCGATGGTTAAGGCTAATCCTTCGCGCTGTGACTGTCAGCCCCGCGAGTTGCCGGCTGGCTGTCGTGGAAAGCCCTGACAAGATCGGCCCTGATAGCATGCCCAAGGAGGGGAAACGCGTCGGCGAGCCAATAGCTCAAGGTGTTTGTCCGCGGAAAGACAATCCGCGCTTTGTTCGCTTTTAAGCCGTCTATGACCAATCGTGCGGCCTTTTCCAGCGTTGTTCGCTCGCCTCTTACGCGGTTGAGATAAGCCTGGCGGTCAGTCCCGTCGGTTGCAGCGGTATTGGTCATGAGGCCGCCCTCAAGCACTGGGAGTTCGACCAGATTGATCTTCACGCCGAGCTGCGCAGCCTCAGCCCGAAGCGATCTTGCAAGGTTGCTAATGGCGCCTTTGCTCGTCGAATAGGGGACACCGAACGGAAATCCGATCCGTGCGGCACCCGATGATACAAAGAGAATTTGACCGGCGCCGCGCGCCACCATCGCCGGATAGACGCTCTGGAGGAGGTTGACCGCGCCCCTCAGATTTACGTCTAGGACCTGCGTCCAGTCATCGCTCGATAAATGGTGGGTGGGGGCCGTTAAATCGATTGCCGCATTGGCGATGGCGATATCGACGGGCCCGTATGTCTGTTCGATGGTTGTGATCGCAGCCTTAACGTCCCCAAGAAATCGCACGTCGCAGGCAACATCTCCAGGCTTGATATCAAGGCTCACCGCTTGCGCGCCGAGATCGCGAAGCTGCGCCAAGAGTTCAGCGCCGAAACCCGCGGCGCCACCGGTCACAGCCACGGTTTTGCCGGCAAAGTAAGAAGCGCGAGGACGTGCTATGCGTCCGCTCCCCCAAATTGTTCGGTCCAAGCCGCGAC
>JBCAWP010000109.1:0-8285 GCA_038534535.1 Pseudomonadota bacterium | reverse complement strand
CATAGCGACGCCAATGGCGGATTTCGTTTTTCGCATCCTGCATCCGGCGCGCCACCATTTCCGGCGTTGATCCGTCGCGCGCTGACAAACGATCCTCCAGCGCCTGGATACTTGGCGGCAGTATGAAGACGGAGACGCAATCATTCGGCATTTGGTCGTGCAAAGCGTCGGCGCCCTGCCAGTCAACGTCGAAGATCACATCGAAGCCCTCCGACAGCCGAGCTTCGGTGTCCGCGCGGGGCGTCCCGTAATAATGGTCAAATACTTGGGCCCACTCCAAGAAGCCGCGCTCGGCGATCATCGCCCGAAAGGCGTCCGCTGACCTGAAATGATAATGCACGCCGTCTTTTTCCGAAGGTCGCGGCGCCCGCGTCGTCATCGATACCGACAGGGCGACATCGTCGAACTCGTCCATCAGCATACGCGATAGTGTTGTTTTCCCAGCGCCAGACGGGCTGGAAATGACAAGCATCAAACCCCGACGCGTCTCCCCATCATTCGACATTGGCGGCTTGCTCCTTGAGCTGATCGATGCCCGCTTTGAGGCTTAGGCCCGCATTCGTCAATTCAAGGACCGCAGATTTCGAGCACAGCGTGTTCGCCTCGCGATTCAATTCCTGGCTCAAAAAATCAAGCTTGCGCCCAATCGGGCCGCCGCCAGCAAGATGCCCGCGCACAGTCTCAATATGAGCGGCAAGGCGGTCGAGCTCCTCGCGAACATCGGCCTTTGCCGCGGCGAGCGCCGCCTCAGCCGCGAGCCTGTCCGCATCGACGCGTTGATCAGCTTCGAGCTCTTGGAGCCGGTCAAATAAACGCGCCTTCAAGGCCGCCGGTTGGCCATGGGCGACTTCCAGCGCGGTTTGGCGGTCCGTCTCCATTTGATCAAGAAGCGCTGAGAGGATTTGGGTGAGTGCAGCCCCTTCAGCCCGCCGGGATGCGGCCAGCTGATCTAAAGCGACGCCGAGACTATCAAGGACGGATGCTGTGGCGGTCTCATCGGCGGCGAGTTGTCTCAGAGTATCGCTCGCATGGCCGCCCGCTTCGATGACGGGACGGGCGGTCATGAGCGCGGCAAGGGCCGCACCATCGGGCGGCGTGCCGGTGCGCGCCTCAAACTCAGCGGCAAGCGCATCGAGCGCGTTGCGATCAAGCTCGGCAGAACTCTGCGCCGCGAGATCAATCCGCAGACTGACTTGGAAACTGCCCCGCGCGAACCTGTCCGCAATCTCGCCTTTCACAACGGCTTCGTGGCTGTCGAAACCGGACGGCAAGTTCAGGCGTACGTCCCGCCCACGGCCGTTGACGGATTTAGCCTCCCAAGTCCAGCGCCCCCAATCGGCCTCGCCAGCGGCCCGGCCAAAGCCCGTCATGCCTGACACAGCCGCCACTAGTTGGCCCGCTCTTGAGCGATGCGTTCCCGCTCGATCCGGCGATAGGCAGCGACGTTGCGATTATGCTCAGCAAGGGTTTTAGCAAAGGCATGACCGCCTGTACCGTCGGCAACGAAGAAGACGTAGTCGGTATCATCAGGTTGGAGGGTCGCCGCGATCGCATCGCGGCCTGGATTACAAATCGGCGTACGCGGCAGACCATCAATCTGATAGGTGTTCCAGTCCGTCGCGCGGTCAATTTCAGAGCGGTAGAGCGTGCGTCGTTCGCCCCGTGAATTGTAGAGCGGTTCACCGCCTGACACGCCGTAGATAATCGTCGGATCGCTTTCGAGCCGCATGCTCCGCTTAAGACGGCCAACAAAAAGGCCCGCAATCTGTCCACGCTCTTCCGGCAGCCCCGTTTCCTTCTCGACGACCGATGCAAGGATGATGGCCTCCTCCGGCGATGCCAGTGGAAGGCCCGCCTGCCGGTGCGGCCAAAGCTCATCTATCAGGTCGTCCTGCGCCTCTTCCATTAGATCGAGAAGGTCGGCACGCGTCATACCGCGCGAGAAGAAATAAGTGTCCGGCAAGAGCGTGCCTTCGTCTGGCGCAGCCTCCGGCAGCGCGCCTTCGAGTATTGGGTCAGCCTCGACAAGCCTCAGGATTTGCGCCGTCGTGAGCCCTTCCGGAATGGTGATCCGGTGGAGAACCGCGTCGCCGGCGATGAGGCGAGCCTTCACTTCCGCGAGGCTCGCGCCCGCCGGGATGGCATATTCTCCCGCCTTTGCCGTGGCGCCGGTCCCGTCCAATCGAAAAGCGAGCCGCATAAGCCGCCCATCTCGAATGATGCCGGCCTCTTCAAGCCGAGATGCAATCCCGCCCAAACCTTCTCCCGAAGAGACGACAAACACATCCCCCGTGACGGCTGGACCAGGCCGGGACATCTCATTCTGAAACCAGAGATAGCCGCCGACGAGGGCTAGGCCGCCAACGAAAACAAGGAATACCAGACCTGAGAAGAGGGCCTTCAGGACAGTCATGGTCACGGTTCTCCCTGGTACGCCATTCGCGAGTCCGGAGTCTAACCAGGTCCGTCGGCGCGGGAACCCCTATTCGACAGCTTTCAGGACCACGGCGGCATTGGTCCCCCCGAACCCAAACGAGTTGGACAGGGTGGCCTTCACCGGTGCACGTTTCGCTTCGTGGGGGATCAAGTCGATCTTCGTCTCGAAGCTTGGAGTGTCGAGGTTCAAAGTTGGCGGCATGGCGCCATCTCGGATCGCAAGCGCGCAGAACGCCGCTTCCACGGCACCCGCCGCTCCGAGAAGGTGACCAATCGCGGACTTGGTCGCGGACAGAGATAGCCCTTCCGCGGCATCCCCAAAGAGCCGTTCGATCGCATGCACTTCGCCCTCGTCACCAAGCGGTGTCGACGTGCCGTGCGTGTTCACATAGTCGATGTCGGCGGGCGACATGCCGGCATGGTCCAAGGCCATTTTCATGGCCCGGTAGCCGCCATCGGCATTCTCCGCAGGCGCCGTGATATGATACGCATCGCCGGATAAGCCGTAACCAGCGACTTCCGCATAGATCTTCGCGCCCCGAGCTTTGGCGTGCTCATATTCTTCGAGGATCAGCACGCCGGCACCGTCACCCATCACGAAGCCGTCGCGGTCAGCATCATAGGGACGGGAGGCTTTGGTCGGCGTGTCATTGAACTTCGTCGACATGGCCTTCATCGCGCAAAAGCCGGCTATACCGAGTTCGCAGATCGAGGCTTCCGCGCCGCCCGCAACCATCACATCGGCATCGCCCGCCTGGATGAGGCGCGCCGAGTCGCCGATGGCGTGGGCGCCCGTTGCACAAGCAGTCACCACCGAGTGATTTGGGCCCTTCAGGCCGTATTTGATCGAAACCTGACCAGAGGCGAGGTTGATCAAAGCCGACGGGATAAAGAAGGGGCTCACCTTGCGCGGACCACCCCGATCAAGATCCAAGGTCGACGATGCTATCGATTGCAATCCGCCGATCCCTGATCCGATCAGAACGCCCGTGCGGTGTTGATCCTCGTCATCCTCCGGCATCCAGCCCGCATCTTTGAGGGCCTCGTCGGCCGCGCCCATCGCATAGACAATGAACTCATCCATCCGCCGGCGGTCTTTTTTCGACGCTGCTGCATCTGGATCGAATGCTTCGGGGTCGCCTTCGCCGCCGCCGCGTCCTGTCACCCAGGGGACCTGGAACGCGATCTTGCACGGCATGTCCGTCGTATCGAAAACGTCGATCGGCCCTGCCCCAGATTGCCCCTTAAGCAGACGTGCCCAAGTGGCTTCCCGGTTACCGGCAAGCGGTGTGACGAGACCAATCCCCGTGATAACGACGCGGCGCACCTTCAACCTCGCTCTTTCGTAACGCGCTTAGGAAACGTGTTGTTTGATATGAGTGACGGCATCGCCAACGGTTCGGATGTTCTCCTGAACGTCGTCGGGGATCTCGATGTCAAACTCTTCTTCAAACGCCATCACGAGCTCTACGAGATCGAGACTGTCGGCTCCGAGATCATCGATGAAACTGGCGCTTTCGGCGACCTTATCCTGTTCAACGTCGAGATTTTCGACAACGATTTTTTTAACGCGCTCAAGAACGTCAGACATGAGGAACCCTCTTCTTGTTGATGTCTGAAAAGTCTGGTGTTCCAGACCTGAAGTGTTGCGGTTAGCACACAGATTCGCGCCCCGCCAAGTCCGGAAACAGCATGAAGCCCGTTCGGGCCTGCCTAAATCATCGCCATTCCACCATTCACATGCAGCGTCTGGCCCGTCACATAGGCCGCCTCATCGGAAGCGAGATAGAGCACTGAGGCGGCTATATCACTGCCCTGGCCGAGCCGTCCGGCTGGAATCGCCTGCAGGAGCGACTCTTTTTGGGCGTCGGGCAAGCCATCCGTCATGGGCGATTCAATAAAGCCCGGCGCGACGCAATTCGCGGTGATTCCTCGGCTAGCGACTTCGGCAGCGAGGGATTTCGTGAACCCGATCATCCCGGCTTTGGACGCGGCATAGTTTGTTTGACCCGGATTTCCGGTCACGCCGACCACCGACGTAATGCCGATGATTCGACCATGGCGGCGCTTCATCATGCCTTTTAAGGCCGTCTTTGCGAGCCGGAAGTAGGCCCCGAGATTGACGTTGAGGACGAGGTCCCAGTCCTCATCCTTCATCCGTAAAAGGAGTTGGTCGCGCGTCAGTCCGGCATTGGAAACGAGGATATCAAGCGGTCCGACCGCCTCTTCGGCCCGGGCGACAAGGCCCGTCACCGCGTCGGCGTCGGAGAGGTTACAGGTGACAACGGCAGCTTCGGTAACGCAGGCGCTTTGCACGTCTTCCAGAACACCTTCGCGTGTTCCGGAGAGGGCGACTTTCACACCGGCCGCTGATAGCGCAATGGCAATATCGCGGCCAATCCCACCGGACGCACCCGTCACGAGCGCCGTTTTTCCTGATAAATCGAACATGGATGGGTCTCCCTGGCGCTTCAGAGCGCTTGTCTTCTAACCACGTAATGCTTCGGCGAAAGCCTCTAGGTCTTCTGGTGTGCCGAGCGGCTTTCCGGAAATATCTCTCGCCGTGCGCCGGTTCATGACCGTCAGGACTTTTCCCGGCCCGGCTTCAATCGTCTCGGCGATCCCAGCACTTGCCAAAAACTCAACCGATTCCCGCCAACGGACGCGGCCCGTCACCTGTTCCACCAACTGGCGACGGATCGTGTCCGGATCATCGGTTGGCGCCGCGCTGACATTGGCAATGAGCGGGACTTTCGGCGCATGAATATCCGCGTCGGCGAGCGCTTCAGCCATGGCGTCGGCCGCCGGGCCCATCAATGACGAGTGGAATGGTGCGCTGACGGCGAGGGGTACGGCTTTCTTCACGCCGTTCTCCCGTGCATAGGCACACGCCGCCGTGACGGCCGCGGCCGTTCCAGACAGGACAAGTTGACCCGGCGCATTGTCGTTCGCGATCTCGCAAGACCCACCAGCGGCGGCGACCCCCGCCGCACAAGCGGCCTCTGCCTGACTGATATCCGCCCCAAGGAGCGCGGCCATAGCGCCTTCGCCCGGTGACACAGCCGCCTGCATGGCATTGCCGCGCGTGCGGAGCAGTCTGGCGGTCACCGCAAGGTCCAGCGCGCCAGCCGCACACAGCGCTGAATATTCCCCCAAGGAGTGGCCCGCCACAAAGTCGGCGCTGTCGATCCCAATGCCGAAATCGGCTTCAAGGGCACGGACGACTGCGACACTGACGGCCATCAGGGCCGGCTGCGTGTTCGCAGTGAGGGTCAGTGTTTCTTCTGGTCCCGTCCAAATGAGCCGGGATAGGGTTTCGCCAAGCGCCTCATCGACTTCATCGAAGACGGCTTTTGCCGCTGGAAATGCGTCGGCGAGGGCCTGTCCCATTCCGACGCTTTGGGCGCCCTGGCCTGGAAAAATGAACGCGCGTTTGGTCATAACGGCGAAAATCCTCTGGATTTGATTATCTCGGCACGGGTCTAGGGACAGTTTGAGACGAGAGCAATGCCGCGGCTGATGGCAATCATGGAATGTGAAAACTCGGACATGATAGATTCCAAGAATTGGCAAAACAGGGTAAATACCCTACACTTCACCTGAGGGTTTGGGCGATCAAACTCAAGGGGACATCAAAAATGAAACTAGTCGTCGCTGCCGCAGCAATGCTGCTGGGAGCCAGCTTAATCGCATCAAGCGCTAAGGCTGATGGGGCATCACTCTTTAAAGAACGCGTCACGGCTTCCGACGTCGTCTTACTCACTGATCCGAGTGATGTTGAGGGCTTTGGCCGGTTAATTCGAGATCGCAACGGAGTGACCGTTGAACTATCAACCTCGGGCCTCGACCCAGCCCTGATTAATACTGTTTGGTGGATATTTTTCAACGCACCTCAAAACTGTAATTCCGTTGCGGTTCCGGTCGAGCCGATAACAGAAGGTCAACGGTGTACGCTGGGGGATTTGGGAAATCTGGACGCCGAGCCAGGGGTCGTTTGGGCAACCGTCGCGCCAGTCTCCGAACTCGGTGTCGCACGTGTTGTTGCCCGGCTTCCGGTCGATGACTTGACCGGAAACACGCCAAACCCTGCCCTCGCCAACCCTCTTACAGATCCGTTTGCAGCGGAGGTCTTTGTGGACATTCGCCAGCATTTGGAGCCGGGAGCAGACGGAATAGACATACTGGATCAAATCACGACGTTTGAACCCGCCTGTCCGGGTTGTTTCACGCTTCAAACGAGTGTGTTTCCAGGGATTGATCGAAGGTCCCGGCGGTTCCGCCGCTAATCAATTCACTCTTACCATTGTGCGCACATGGGTCGGGCGCGCTGTCACTCCTCAGAGATCGTCAGCGTGACCCGGCCGACTCGAAGTCCGCGCCAGCCGATTGTCGCGTTGTTGATAACCAATCCGCCATCACCGACGACCAGGATATCCCGGAACTTAACCCGGCGCGTGCCGCCAGAACCATTCGGCAAATCAATCAGATATTCCAGTCGGAAGCCATTTTCGTCCTGAAAGCCACGGGCGGCGCCCACGACATCTTCGCGCGTGCCTTCATATTCCCCATTGGGGAGTTTCGTCAGCCGCCAGGTTTTCTGATCAACCTCCCCATCATCGAAGAGGAAATCCTCGACGAGCGTCAGCGTTTCACCGTCCCAGGTGCCATCGAGCTTGGCTTCAAAGCCGCGATCAACACCCGTAATTGTCGTGATCTTACCGCGCCCGATCGTTTCACCCGCAAGAACATCTTCGATGATGAAGGGCGTTGCGACCGCCTCAGCCGGTATGGGCGGGCGTGTCGCACAGGCCGCCACAAGCGGAACGAAAGGCAGCGCAATAGCCGTTTTTAAGAGCGTCCGGAACATTTGAAACCTCGCATTTTCAACACCCGGAGAGCTATTGCGCCCTGCGGAACCGGCAAGGGTACCGGGCGTGACAATCACTGTCCCTTTATGCGGTTCCTCTTGGAATCGGCGCTGCCGTTGACACCAGCTGACGCGCAAGCGCCCCAGCCTCTTGCGCCCGGAGCGAAAATCCGCTTTATGCGGCGCCTTAACCGGTGTGCGGTCTCCAAACGGCAATAGGGCCAAGCGGAGGGCCATCATCGGCAGGGTCTCCCGCCCCGCCGGTGCCGCGCGCCCCTAGGGATTAAAATTATGGCACTATACGAGCACGTGGTGATCACGCGCCCGGACATT
This sequence comes from Pseudomonadota bacterium, assembly GCA_038534535.1. GTDB lineage: Bacteria > Pseudomonadota > Alphaproteobacteria > Caulobacterales > Hyphomonadaceae > CALLCD01. The sequence goes on along the minus strand of JBCAWP010000109.1, from coordinate 649 downwards.
TCCCCTGCCCAGGTGGATACGTTCGTTGAAGAGGTCACCGATTTCCTAAAAACCCAAGGCGCAAATGTCGGTAAGACCGAGTACTGGGGGCTACGGACCCTGGCTTACCCGATCAACAAGGTCCGCAAAGGCCACTATAGCCTCCTGAACATCGATGGACCGGCTCCGGCGCTCCACGAACTGGAAAGACGCCACCGCATTTCCGACGACGTCATGCGCTATATGACCATCAAGGTTGAGGAACTCTCAGACGAGCCCTCGCCAATGTTGTCGCGCAAGGATCGCGGCGACCGGAAACCGCGGGACTAGGGAGACAAGACCATGGCGAAAAAAATCGCATCAGGTTTGAACATCACAAACCTTCCCGCCCGCCGCTCTTTTGGACGCCGGCGTAAGGTCGATCCGTTTGCCGGCGATCGCGGACAAAAGATTGACTATAAAGACGTCAAACTCCTGCAGCGCTACATTTCCGAGAAGGGCAAAATCGTCCCGTCGCGGATCACAGCGGTCAGCTTCAAGAACCAGCGCAAACTCGCCCAGGCCATCAAGCGGGCCCGGGTTCTCGCGCTGCTTCCGTTCGCTGTGAAATAGAGGGAGATCAGCAATGCAAGTCATCCTCCTAGAACGCGTTGAACGTCTCGGCACGATC
>JBCAWP010000108.1:0-8336 GCA_038534535.1 Pseudomonadota bacterium | reverse complement strand
AGAAACCGCAGGGTGGGGGATGGCCCCGCCTCTGCAATGACACGTTTCAGGCCGCGGGCAGAGTCTGTCGGGGACACTGGCGCGGCCTCGCCCCCCATATCAGTTTTGACCCAGCCCGGATGCAAGGCGAGGACCGTTATACCGTCTGCGGCGAGCGTTGGCGCGGCCGCTCTCAGCGCCATATTCAAACCGGCCTTAGACACGCGATAAGTGATCCCCATATCTCCGCCTGCATCTTCGATCGAACCGAGCAGGCTTGAGATGTTTGCCACCATCGGCGCACTGCCGGCCGCGAGATTGGGGCGCAGCGTCCTCAAGATACGGATTGGTGCGATCGTATTCACGGCGAGAATGGTTTCGAATGTGTCGAAGTCCAGCGATTGGAAACCGTCGCGGTCTCCCATGCCTGCATTGTTGATCAATAGATCAATCGGCTGGCCTGCGAGCGCTTCGCCGAGCGCCTCCACCGCGTGCGGATCTGTCACTTCAAGTTTGACGACTCTTGCGCCGGTCTCCTGAAGTTCGGTTGCGCGCTCGGGATGGCGCGCCGTTGCGATCACATCGTCGCCGGAATTGCAGTAGGTCTTAGCGAGGGCGAGACCGATCCCTCGATTAGCGCCAGTTATAAGAACGCGTGCCATATTTACGAGTGTCCAATCAGTCTTCTGGAAGGGGAATAAATTCAGCCGAGTCGCCAGGTGGCAGTGGGAAGCGTTCGGCCCGGCGCTCGGGATCTACCCAATCGGCCTTTGCCGCTTCAATCCGCTCTTTGGAGGATGCAACAAAGTTCCACCAGATATAGCGGGGACCGTCCATCGCTTCGCCGCCGCAAAGCATGATATGCGCCCCGTCAGGACCCGCAGCGAGCGTGATCGGATCGCCTTCGCGGAAAACAAGCATCTGTCCGGCTTCATACCATTCGCTACCGATGCCGATGCAGCCTTCCATGATGTAGATAGCCCGCTCTTGCTGATCATCCGGCAGGGGCATTTTGGCCCCGCCGGTCAACTGGGCATCTAGATAGAACATGTCCTGGAAGACCTTGACCGGGGCGGATTCGCCATAGGCACGTCCAAGGATGAGGCGGGCATCGAGACCATCAAACTCAAGATGCGGCAGGGCGGCGCGCTTCACATGCTCAAAAGCAGGTGCCATGTCCTCATAGGCTTTCGGTAGGGCGACCCAAGTCTGGACGCCAAGCAAATCATGGGAGCCGGCACGCGTCTCGGCGCTTGTCCTCTCGGAATGGGAGATGCCGCGCCCGGCGATCATCCAATTCACTTCGCCCGGATAGATCATCTGGTTGGTGCCAAGGCTGTCTCGGTGCTGAAACTCGCCTTTGTGCAGATAAGTCACGGTCGCGAGGCCAATATGGGGATGTGGGCGCACGTCTATGCCGCCTTCGCCAGGGCCGAAATGGGCCGGGCCCACATGGTCAAAAAAGACAAATGGGCCGACGAGCCGGCGCTTCGCCGCCGGCAGCACCCGGCGGACATTGAACCCGCCCAAATCTCGTGTTCTCGGAACGACAATCGTCTCCACGCTCTCGGCCGTTCCAGCATCTGGACAAAGGGGTTCGAGCGCGGCGTTCCAGCTCATCAACCATGCACCTTGACTTGTTAACCGTCCAAGACCTTCGAACTTAACGGTTGCAGCCCCGCCCGCAAGGTCTATCTAGACGCGACGAGCCGGCGCGATCGACCGGCGAAACTCCTCAGGACACGACGTGATGCGCGCCGAACGGCCACCCGCGACGATTTCTAGTGCCGACCAGGCACCCGCGCGCGGCGAGTTTGTCGTGTTGATCGCATCGTTGATGGCGCTCAATGCGCTGGCCATCGACATCATGCTGCCGGCCTTGAACAATATCGGGCAGGATTTCGCGCTCGCCACAGACAATGACCAGCAATTGGTGATCATCGCCTATGTGTTTGGGTTTGGTGCGCCCCAGCTGATCTATGGTCCTCTGACCGACCGGTTCGGGCGAAAGCCCATCCTATATGTCTCGCTCATCGGCTACATGTTGTGCGCCTTCGCCTGCACGGCGGTCACGACATTTTCGGCGCTTCTCGCTGTGCGGTTTACCATGGGCGTTTTCGCTTCCGGGTGCCGCGTCGTCGCGGTGTCTGTGGTTCGGGACCTCTATGTCGGACGCGGCATGGCGGAGATTATGAGCCTCGTTATGACGATCTTTATGGCTGTGCCGATCCTCGCGCCCGCCGTCGGGCAAGTGGTGCTATTTGCCGGGCCTTGGCGCCTCATCTTCTATGTTCTTGTGGTTTATGCCGGGCTTGTTCTCATCTGGTCGGCGCTTCGCCTGCCGGAGAGCCTTCCGGCAGAGGCCCGTGCGCCGCTCAATCTAAAGACAACGATCGCGGCCTATCGCGACGTCGTCACGACCCGCGCGTCTTTCGGTTATCTCTTGGCGAGCGGGGTGGTATTCGGATCTCTGTTTGGCTTTATCAGCGCGGCTGAACAAATCATGCGGGAGGTCTTCCTCCAGGGCGATCGTTTCGTCATCTGGTTCGCCGTCATTGCCGGCGGATTGGCGATGGCGAACTTTACGAATTCGCGGCTTGTACAGCGCTTCGGTATGCGTCGTCTCTCCCACTCGGCCCTGGTCGCATTTACGCTTCTCAGCACGGCCGCGCTGGCCGTGATGGCCGCCTTTGGGCCCAATTTCGCTCTGTTCATGCCGTTCTTCATCGCGATCTTTGCGTGTTTCGGGCTCATCGGGTCGAACTTCAATGCGATTGCCATGGAGCCCCTGGGCCGGATCGCCGGGACGGGGAGTGCAGCCTATGGCTTTGCCACCACGACCCTCGCCGCCAGCATCGGCGGTCTGATTGGCCGGGCTTATGACGGGTCGGTCTTGCCACTGCTCGCCGGCTTTGCCGGTCTCGGTCTCGCATCACTTTTGATCGTGGCTGTGACGGAGAATGGTCGCCTTTTTGGCCCATCCTCCAATTGATCTAGCTGCGGTCGAACTTGTCGACTTTGCGTTTGCCGAGGATCAGCTTCTGCTCCAAATGGCGGCGCAGCGCGGCATAGTAAGCTTCCAGAAATATGCGGTCATCTTCGCCGGGCGAGGCGTTCCAGCCGATTTTTTTCCGGATGCGGTCAGCCACAGCCTCGCGCACATCTGTACTCGATTTACGCAGCACGTTTTCCAACACGTGTAGTTCGTGGATCCCGTAGACATCGAGCTGTGCAGGGGAGAAGGTGTAGCCCCCCAGCGTGCTTGCAGTCTTGCGTCGTTGGGCTGCGACGGCGACGTCCTTATCAAGGGTGATTTTCGGAGCGTGGATAACCCACGTCCCCGCAATCAGATCGCCGGCGCGAAGCTTGTCTCGGTTAAAGATCGGGAAAAAGAGAAACAGCCCGGACCAGGCAAACCCAAAGAGTGCAATCCAGCCATTCACAGCATCGTCGCCGAGGCCGAACACAAGGAATTGCAGCGGCAGGAAGACTTCCACCTCCCGCAGGAAGTTGCGGGCAAAGACCGCATTTGCGGTCAGCCGGCCGCCGTCGCGGGCGGCGACGCGAAGCCCTAGGACCCGCTTGCCCGGCGTGGCGGCGCGCCGGCCGAGTTCAAAGGAGACGAAGTAGAAATTGCGCAGGGCGAAGACGAAAAGCGATAGCAGGGTCGAGCCGAGCGCCAGACCCTCAAATCCAAGCTGTCCGACAACCCAGATAATCGAAATGACGCCAAGGATAAGCGCCAAGATCATGATCGTCAGGTCGATGAGGAAGGCACCGGCTCTTTCGGATGCTGTTGCGATCCTCAGGCGCAAAGCAGCGCCCTCCGGCGTCATCAAGTCTCGCGCGTATTTCTGGCTTTGCTGCTCGACAGCGAGGCGCGCACGCCGGCGCCGTGCCGCGTCGAGGGCTTCCTGTGCGGAGAGGGTGGTCTCACTCATGCGGGCGCCCGATCGCGTTGGCGTGGCATGTAGAAGTAAAGCCCCCAGATCGCGGCGGTGGCGCCGGCAATGCCGTAGCGGATCACGTCGGAATTAATCAGTTGGCGGCCAAAGCCTTCCAGTAGGGCGGCGAAGAAGAGCATGACCACCGCCCCGACCGCGACAAGTGCCGCCGATTGCCCCGTATCCCGGGCTGATGCCATTCGGCTTTTTTCTCCAGGGAAGGCTGCCGCGCCGCCAATCATGAACCCTGCTGCGCCGGCGAGGACAATGGCAAAGAGTTCGGTGACGCCATGGATCAGGAGCCAGCCGGTGAGTTCATACCCGAGGCCGCGGCTCCAGAAGAGTGCATAGAATGATCCGAGGACCACTCCGTTATAGGCTAAAAGCAGCGCTGTTGGCGCGCCGAACATAAAACCGAGGGCGAACGCAAAAAGCGCGATCCCAGAATTGTGGGAGAAAAGCTGGGCGGCGAAAGCGGTGAGGAAACCTTCGGCATCATTGGCATCCGAATAAAGCGTCGATCGAAGATACTCCGTTGTGGCGTCAGGGGTACGTTCGCCCGTCAGGCCCGGCGCATGGAGAGACCAGAACCAGTCCATATCGATCATGCATAGAATGAATGCGATGGCGCCGGCGCCGAAAAGGCACGCCGCTGATAGAAGCGTCGGCCCCCAGGCCGCCCGCACGGCGTCCGGCCAGTCTTTGCGGAAGAAGGCTGCGATCCGTTCGCCGAGGGTGGTCCGCGTCCCATAGACAAAGAAGTAAGCCTTCGTACAAAGGGTCTCCAAATAGGAAATAACGTTCTGGTCGAGGGAGATGGCTCGCGCGACCGACAAGGATGAGACGGCCTGGCGGTAAAGCCGCGGTAGGGCCAACATCTCTTCATTCGACAAGGCTTTTACACCGCGCCGTTCGGCCCGTTTCACGATCAAGTCCAACCGTTCCCAGTCTGCCTCGCGTTCTTCCCGAAACCGATAGGACTTCAAGAGATCACTCATAGGAGACCCCGCTGTTTGACGTCGAGGTATTGCGAGACAAGACGGGCGCTGAACCGCTCGGGGTCTGTTTCAATGATCTGAACCCCAAGCCTTTGTAGGCGTCGGAAAACCAATTCCCTTTCCATCAGCAGGGTATCGGCGATGACAGCGCGGCTGATGTCTTCAGGTGTTTGCGGCGGCGTATCGATCAGGTTTTCAAGCGCGGCGTCATGGAAAGTCGCGAAGACTACAAGGTGCCGACTGGTGAGCCGGGCGAGGCTTTCCAGCATGAGCTCCGCGGAGACCGTATCCACGAAATCGGTGAACAGGATAATCAATGACCGGCGTTCCAATCGGCTGGAGAGGTCTGACAAAGCGAGCGTGTAGTTCGCTTCGTTCCCCGTATAGTCGAGCTCAGCAGCCAGCGCTTGGACATGGGTGAAGGCGCGCGAGCCGGCGAGGATGTTCGAGGCAAGGCCTGGCCGAGCATCAAAGCCATAGAGGGCGACGCGGTCACCGGAGCGCAGGGATACATAGGCCAAAAGGAGCGCGGCATTGATCGCGCGGTCGAGTTTCGGAATGCCGCCAAGCGGCTCGCTCATCAGGCGTCCGGTATCGAAGGCAAAGACGATATTGTGGTTACGTTCAGTGCGAAACTCCTTCGCTAGGAGCGTCCGGTGGCGGGCAGAATGCTTCCAGTCAATCGCGCGGCGGTCCATGCCGGCCACGAATTCACGCAGGGCATCGAATTCTGCGCCGTCGCCCTTGTCGATCTGGGACTTGATCCCGAAATCCGCATCCCGCGCATAAATGCGGACCGCTTCCTCCTTCACCCATCGGGTATTGGGGGTCACCGGGATCGTGATATCGAGGGTCTCCCGTCGGCGCTTCCAGACAAGCCCTAAGGGGCCTTTCCAACGCGTCCAAAGGGTTTCGAGCTTGGCTTCGCCCCGGCGGACAGGACGCGTCTCAAACGCAAAGCGACGTTGGCGTCTCTCAAAGCCGCGCAATCCCTGCACCGGAATGTCTTCCAAGTTTTCATTCGTGTCGAGTTTTGCTTCGAACCGAGTTGGCAGTGCGCCCTTTTCGAACTGCCATGTGACGGCGATCGGGTCAGAGCTGTCGATATAGAGGACTGGCGGCGCCCCAATTTGCGAGGAAAACGCCGTCAGCTTCGCGGCCAACATGGCGTCCAACAGCAATAAGCCGCCAATCGCGACGATCCATGCCCCTGATATCGCCCAGAGCCAGGGTTGGTAGATCGCGAGGATCACCATGAGCGGGATACCAGCGGCCATAAGCCAGATTGCGCGGGGCGTCGGAGAAATCATTGGCGCGCGACTATCGCGGTGCGGCGGTTTGTTCGACGAGACTGGCGAGGGTCTCATCGGTCGTACGCCCCTCGATCTCGGCGGCCGGCGATAAGAGGATCCGGTGGCGAAGCGCCGGGAGTGCGAGCGCTTTCACATCGTCCGGGATCACAAAATCTCGGCCATCTAGCGCAGCACGCGCCCGGGCGGCTGCCGCGAGTGCAGCCGCTGCCCGTGGGCTTGCGCCGGTTTCAATGGCCGGTGTTTCCCGCGTCGCGCGGATCAGATCAACGATATAGGCCGCAACGTCATCCTGAAGGCGGGCCTTGGCGACCGTCGCGATGGCTTCGCCAAGCTCCTCGGCAGACACCGCAGCTTCAACCCCAAGGCCGTTCGCGGTTCGCATACCAGACCGGCCCCCATGGGTCCGCACAATTTGAAGTTCTTCGTCCCGGTTCGGATAGTCGAGCGTATGCTTGAAGAGGAACCGGTCGAGCTGAGCTTCCGGGAGCGGATAGGTGCCTTGCTGCTCGATTGGGTTTTGCGTGGCGACGACAAAGAAAAGCGGGTTCAGCGGATATGTTTCGCCATCAATGGTGACGCGGCGTTCCTGCATTGCTTCAAGGAGGGCGGCCTGCGTCTTTGGTGGTGTCCGGTTGATTTCGTCCGCAAGCAGAATATCGGAAAAGATCGGCCCCTTTGTGAGGGTAAAGGCGTTTGTCTGGAAATTGAACAGATTGGTCCCGAGCACATCGCCCGGCATCAAATCTGGCGTGAACTGGATCCGGCCGAACTCGAGCGAAATCGCCGTTGAGAAACACTGCGCCAGGAGCGTTTTGGCCGTTCCCGGAGGGCCTTCCAGGAGAATATGGCCCCCTGAGAACAGGGCCGTGAGCATCAAGTCCGTCGTGTCGGTTTGACCGATGATGCCTTTCGCGACTTCTGCCCGAATCCGGTCGGCGAGGACCTTGATGTCACTCAATTCCATGCGTGGTCTCCTTGCGCCAGCGGAACAGCCGCTGGGCTTTTTCCATAAGGTCGTCTCGGCTGCGCGCCGGTGCGCTCAAATCCGCGGCGAGGTTTGACCATGTCTGGTCGTCCTCGCCATGGTCTGTCATGCGGTCGAACAGCGCATGGAGTTCGGCGTCACTTATCCCTTTCGGGACGCCGAGTTCGCGTACCGCCGCCCGCCGGATTAGGGCGAGGTAACCGGGAGCCATCTGGGCTTCGCGGCGGGTCATGGTGATCAGGCCGGCTGTGTTATCCGCAAGCGCCTGTTTTCCGAGGGCAAAAGCCCGCGTATCACGAACCGGGGCCCCGAAGCGTATGGCGGCCGCCCAGCCAATGAGCGCGAATGTCATGAGGGCGGCGAGCGTCGCCCCGATGAATGGGATATCGAAGGCCAATCGCAACAAATTGTTGGATCGCTCAAACCCGTGGAGCGTGGCGTCAAAAATGATGGGCATGTCTTCGCCACCGGAGATCTCGTCAACGATCGCCAGCATCAGCTGGGCATTGTCTGGCCGCGCCAATCCGAATGTGTTGGCAAGGTCCGGATCTGACAGGATATAAATTTCAGAGAGTGGGTCCCAGACCAAGAGATCCCCGCTCTCGAGGCTGATGATCGGCTCGAGATTTTCGCTATCAATGAGCTGAAGATTATCGTCGAACACCGCAGAGAATTGTCCGAAAGGTGTGTCGATGCCGGCAGGTGGCTCGTTCCGAACAATATCCGCGAAATCGTCAAAGCGATTTAAAGTAAGTAAGACGTTATTTGTCGATTTCAGATCGGTGTCCCGCTGCCAATCCGTTCGGGCGGGGTCCGTTCGTCCCGTCCATTTGGGCAGGATGACAAGGGCCGGCGGTGCGATGTAGATCTCGTCGTCGATCTGCTGGCGATAATTTCCTGGCGTAAGGATAAGGAGCCCGCTCTCACGATCGCTGACCGATCGCTCGACTTGCGAAATCGACACCGGTCGCCCAGCCGCCTCTAACAAGGTCACGAGGCCATTATAGCCAATCGCCGATTTCGAATAGGGATGCGCACCAGCCCGGTTCTTGTTGCCGAGGTCAGGGGACCAGGCCAAAAGTGCAAGCACCGCAAGGAACGACATAATCGCCACGAC
>JBCAWP010000107.1:0-8359 GCA_038534535.1 Pseudomonadota bacterium | reverse complement strand
CGCCGAGCACGGAAACCGTGACCGATGGCGAGGCCGTCTGGACCGTCAACGTTCGCTCGCCATAGTCGAGCGGGAGGGTGAGTGCCTCACCCGTCAGATAGAGTTGGAACCCATCGCCGGACTGCCAGCGGACGTCTGCGGCATCAAACCCAAGCGTGCCGGACGCCGCGGCGCTGTCAAACGGAACGCGAAGATCTCCGAGATTGAGTTTACCGACATAGATGTCTTTCTGCTTTTTGAGGAGGCCATCACGGTCCGGGCAGGCTCTCAAACGCAACGGATCAACATGCACGGTTCCGGCAACGGCTCCACCGCTCATGAGGGTGAGGCATGACCCATTGCGCGTCTCGACCTGCCAGCCCGTCTCGGTCAATTCGGCGATCAGGTCGCCCTCAATTGAGGTTTGCTCCAAATCAACGCCCGGCATCGCGCCGGACAAGGTCGCGCGACCGCGACCCGCGATACGCATCGACGAACCGGTCACCAACTCAATATTGCGTAGCGTCGCCCCCACGGTGCGGCCGGACACCCGCCAAGGCGCGAGGTCCATGTGGCTGGCCGCAAATTCGAGCCTGTCTGCGCCTTGTTGCGTGATATTCAGCGCCCCGCTCAGCCGCGGCGCGCCGCCGCCCTTGATCTCAAAGTCGCCGCCGGCTGTCAGCCCGGCAGCGGTGACGGCCAACCACGGGTCATCATTGGCCTGTTGAACATCCAAACGCAGCCCGGACGCGGCAGACATCGACAGTGGCCCCGTTGCCTGGACAGACAGTTGCCCGTCCGATCGATCGACTGCGAGGCGTGTTTCAAGATCAAAGCGCTCGGCGGCCCGGCGAGCCACGCGCTGAAGTGCAGACGCGTGGCCGGTGAGCGGCTCTGGCAGGACCGCAGTCGCTATAACCGCCTCGATGCCTGGCCCTTGGATCGAGAGGCCGCTGGCCACGAGCACGCCATTCAGCGCGATATCCGTCGCCGCAGTCCGGTCGCCAGAGTGGAGTTGACCCTCAAAATCGATCCGATCGGCTGAGGCATCCGGCGCGTTGAGGTCAAGCAGGCGGAGGGAGACCAGTCCCGAAAAGCCTTGATCTGTTGGCTGGGCCTCAAGATTGAATTCAATCTGATCGGTCGCAAGCCCAGCGATCTGTAGGGCGCGGCCCTCCCCGCTTAGAGCTGCCTTTCGGAGGGATGGCAGGATGTCATCGAGGGTGATTGTGCGAAGCGCTGCCACCTCTACGAGCCCGCTGAGCGACACAGATGCGAGGCTTAGATCAGGATGCTGGAGCGCCCCGACGGCACCAGACCAATCGAGATGTAGTCCATCGTCGGTCTCGGCGAGATCGAGTGTTCCGCTTAACGCGTCGATGGAGACGTCTCTTAAGGCAATAGACGGCGCGTCGAGTTGGAGACGCCCGTTTGCCGCGCCTGCCTCGAATGTGAGGTTCAGATCGCCAGCCCGAAGATCAATGCCATACGCGTTTTTAGATAATTGGACGGGATCCATCGCGATCGAGACCGATCCGGTTTCAAAGAGGCGCCCGGCCGTCTCAAATCGGGCTGTGAGGGGGCCGGCATCTGTCTGGAGTTCAGCAATCCCGCCCTCAATATCGATGACTGGGATCGGCGCCCCTCCGCCGCTGCCGTCTCCGGACGGGACAAGGTCTGCCAAGCCATAGAGATCGAGCCCATCGGCGGACAGCGTTCCACGTACGACGGGTCGTGTCAGCGCAATCCGGGTCGCCTCTGGGCGAAAAAGGCTCGGCCATGTCAGGTCGACCGACACGGCATCCACCGCGAGTGGCCGTCCGGCTGGCGCCGAAACGCTGAGCCCCTCGAGCGCAATTTTGTCCGGTGTCAGTGCTGTTATCCGGGCGGTACATGTCAGTCCGTGCCCTGCGCACCATGATCTCAGCGCCATCCCCGCAATCGGCGCCCTCAGGCCCCAGACGGTCAGTATCAAGACCAGGAGGAGAAACCCAAGAGCCGCAATCCGGCGCCATGGCCGCCGCGCACGCAAATGTGTCGTGTTTGTCACGGTTTTTGCTGCTCAGTCCGGCTTGAGTCTTGCAATAACGTCACTGATACTGCCCTTGGCTGTCTTGCATACGACCAGTGTAACAAAATACACAGGTATTCGTGGTCTTTGCATTGCATCGGGGCATTTTTCAGATGGTGCCGTGGTACGCGCACGGACCGACCCGGTGAAGAGGTTGTAGAATGCAAGAGTCGCCGAAGAAGATATCCCGGAAAGATCGCGGCCGCTTAAACGGTGGACTGTTTTCGGCGATCGCAATGGTCGCGCTAACGGTATCTGGGGCAGGTCTGGCGAGTTGGTATCTCGAGACCGCCGACCAAGGTCAGTTTGGTGGCGTGTTTGAAGCTGAAGCGACGACACTCTCTTTTAGCGCCGAAACGGTCGCCACGCTCCCGAACCTGGAGGTCGACTTCCAAGACGCCCTGCCCGCCAAGACAGTGGTGCGGAAGATCGGCACATTGCGCCGGAACAGCACACTCAATGCAACCCTCGAAAAACTCGGTGCAGAGCGGACTGAGGCGGCCACCGCGCTCCAATCCCTTTACGACAAAGACTTACTCGACCCGCGCCGGTTGCGAGCGGGCCTGAAAATCGAGGCCCACTTCGATGAGATGAATGGCCAACTGGTCGCCATATCTCTGCGCGACGCGCCGGAACGGGGCGTGCTGTCAAAAAGGCTCTCAGACGGCCGCTTCTTTGCCACCGATTTGAACGTCCAGGCGATCCCGACGGTTCGCCGGATCGCGACACAGATTGAGTCCAGCATTTATCAAGCCGCGCTAAATGACGGGGCCCTGGACCAGCAGGTGGCAGACTTCGCCGACATCTTTGCCTATGACATTGACTTCCAGCGCGAAATCCATCCCGGCGACGAGTTTGAAATCGTCTATGAGACCTTTGTCGACGAGCGCGGCAATTCTGTCCGTTCCGGGGAAGTACTTTATGCCGCGCTAAACGGCCGGGCCTTGAATAAGGGCTTCTACCGCCACACGCCAGAAGACACCGGCACACCTGACTATTTCACCGATGAAGGCAAGAGCGCCACACGGTTCCTCATGCGCACGCCGATCAATGGCGCACGCCTGTCCTCGCGTTTCGGCCGTCGCCGCCACCCGATCTCCGGCTATACACGCATGCACAAGGGAACGGACTTCGCTGCGCCGCGTGGGACACCTATCTTCGCCGCCGGCAATGGCGTGGTCGAACGCGCCTCGCGCTATGGCGGTTATGGCCATTATGTCCGCATTCAGCACGCCAACGGATACGAGACGGCTTACGCCCACCTGTCCCGCTACGGCCCGCGCATTCGGAAAGGCCGCCGTGTGCGCCAAGGCGATGTCATTGGCTATGTGGGATCCACTGGCGCGTCGACAGGCCCGCACCTCCATTATGAGGTGCTTGTGAATGGACGCCATGTGAACGCCATGACCCTTCGGCTCCCGACCGGCCGGACCCTTGAAGGGGACCTCCTGGAGGCCTTTCAGACCCGGCGTGCAGAGATTGACTCTCTTCGGCTTGCCCAAGGCGCAGAGATTGAGGTTGCGGCGCTGGAAACCGCAGAGACGACGTTCACGCCCTAGGTCGCCCCCATTATTATCTCGCAAATCGGCCCGCCGCCTCACCCCTCTCGACGGGCGGCGAGCCGTCTTATTTGCAACTAGCGGATAATGCTCCGGGCTCGATTACGGAATTGCTGGACGAGTTCCACTTGCGAGGGGTGCGCGTCCGCATGGGCCGCGATCAACCCTGGATCGTCGATCCGCGCCACGAGTTTGGCTGTGATATCGTCAATACACACTTGATCATAACGACGAATACCGCGACGGCCGCGGTCAACGCGGCAGACAGTCCGGGCTTCGCGCTCGATATCGTCCATCACGGAGAGTGTCCCTTCGAGCGTCGTGAGATCCGAGCGCTTAAAGGTGAAATCCAGTTCGAATTTATCTACTGTTTGCGATGCCGCCGGAAGCGCGAGACACGCGGCAAACGTAATAATAGCAATGTGTTTCATGGCCAGTTTCCCAGCCCCCAACACACGCCGGCTCACAACGATCCGACGTGTCGAAAGTGCACCTGAAATGTGTCAGAAACTTGCCCAATTCGCTTGGATTAGACGATCCCGTCCTGTTCATTCATGGCCGCAATAGCGGCGTTGGCAAATTCCCAAACCTCTTTTGAAAACGGCATTAGTCTTGCGGTCTCAGGATTGGAAAATCCATCCTCATACCAGTTAGCCGTGGCCGCATCGACAGAGGGATCACCGTCGCTGAACATTGACGCTGCGGCTGTCCAGCGCCGGGCAAATGCGATCGCTTCAGGTGTGTCGGCAGGCCCCGATCTTAGTCTCTCAGCCTCCGCAAGGATATCCGTCCAGGTGGCGTCAATGTCGGCTTGGAACTCGGACGAGATCTTGCGCTCGGCAAACCAGTCGAGTTGCTCTTTGGTATAGTGTCGCTCAGCCAGTTTCTGGTGTGCTTCGGTCCATTCATAGTCGCTCATATCTGTCTCCTTGGCGAGTTTGATAAGATCGTCCGGGGAGAGCGACTGACCGTCTGCGAGCTTCGCCTCAGCCTTCGCGACGATCAAAATCGCGCGCCCGAGAAAGTCCCGCTGTTCGGTCAGGACTTCGCGCTGGGCGGCTAAGACATCGCGCACGGGCAGGCCGCGCTTAAGAAGACTGCCGATCTTTTCGAGCGACAAGCCAATCGATTTCAGGGCCTTAATTTTCTGAAGCTGCTCGAGGTCTTCCGGGCCATAGACCCGCCAACCCGCGTCTGTTCGAACCGGCGCGATCAAACCCCTCGCCTCATAAAGGCGTAGCGCCTTCACGCTGACCCCCATCAGATCACCGGTTTGCTTTGCCGTTCGATAGACGCTCATACGGGCCGCCCTCCTTTGGACGGCCCCTTTATCAACCCAGCCCCAAGGTCCGGCGCAAGCGCGAAGTTATCGACCTACACTAGTCTGTCGCGGCGTGACCTGTTCCACCCGTTTGAGCTGGTATAGCGGCTGAGTCTGTCACTGGATGCCTCGCCTCCAGAAACTTTAAGCTCTCGCGCAGAACTTCGGTCCTCGCATTTTGTGTGTAAAGAAAGTGATCTTCCCCGCGCATGACATAGCTCGTTAGCCAGGAAGCATCGCCCGCCGCCTTTCGGAATTTCTCGAACTGGTCAAAACGCACGCGTGTGTCTTCATCTCCATGTATCAATAAGACGGGCGTTCGATACTCGCGTGTCCGGTCGGCAGGTGTAATCGAGGCATGAAACTCCTCTGAGGCATAGGAGCTGCCCATGTATTGCTCCCAATATGAGACGACCGACCGATTAGTTTGGCGGTAGCGCCCCATTTGCGCAACAGGATCGGTCACGCCGTTTACACTGATTGCGCACTTGATTTGGGCGGGCCGTAAGAGAGGCGCCATTAATGCGGAGTATCCGCCGTAGCTTGCGCCAACAATACACGCGCCACCCGGTTGACCTATACCCTGTTCGACAAGCCAGTCGTAACCATCGGTCACGTCGGTGACCATCTTACCGCCAAACTCACCAAAACCGGCTTCGCGGAAAGCCGCGCCATAACGATTGGACCCTCGGAAATTTGGTTTCAGCACCGCATAACCGGAGGCTGCATAGGCCTGAGCCCACCAATCATAGCTCGCATCATCCGACGCGTCAGGTCCGCCGTGCGGCATTAACAAGATCGGAAATGGGCCGTCTTCGACGGTTTTTCCGGCCGGCAAGGTCAGATAGGCTGGAATATCAAGGCCGTCGGCAGCTTGGTAGGACACGGACAAAACCTGCCCCAGCTCGCGTGCGGCCGCGGCTTCATTTTCGGCGCCGACAATCATCAATTCGCCAGAGTCTGGGCTAAAGAGAAAGTACTCGACGGGCTGCCCCACGCTTTCGGCAACGACAACAAATCGACTGCGGTCGTAAGACCAGGATTGCAAGCGAATTCTGCGGTCCGGCATGGCCTGTTGAAGTGACGATTGGTAGGCCGCCAATTGTTCATCCACAAAGATCTGTCCCGCCAAATCATCGGAATAACGAAATCCAACAGCGCGATTTGTTCCACGATCAATGACCGGACCATGGCCGGTTACCTCAAAGTCACCGACCTTAATGCGTGAGAATGTCCCATCTTCGAAATTCACAAGCCAAACGCCGCGGGCATAACCGGAAACACTTTCGCCAGCTGACCAAACAAGAAAATCCGGGCTGTCAGAGGCACGCGCCAGGACGCTGAGCGGTTGTACGATCCGATCGTCATCTTTGTAGATGAGACGATTGTCGGCATCTCGAATTTCGAACTCGCCATTGTTTTCGTCATGGATCGTTCGGATTACGTCCTCGCCGCGCTCGTCGTAGAGTACATCCACGATGCGTCCACCATAGCCTTTCCGCTTGCGAGCGCCTCCGGAGTCGAGGCTCACATCGAATGTGTGGTAATAAAGGTCATTCTCTGATCGACGCGTACGAGCCCGCTGCGATCTCTGAAGCTGTCCCGTCCTTTGCAGAAGCGACATGACCACCCGGTCGTCATCGTCGATATTGATGCTTCTGACGCCGGCGGTGAAAGAAAAGTTCATATAGTCCTTCAGGAGCCAAGCGCTGTCTCCTGATCGGGCATCAAATGAAAGCGCGCGTGTAAAACGAAACATTTGCGCGCCATTGGTGGTTCCAACGGTGTCGACCATGTCCGTCACAATGATGACGTGGTTATTGCTGCCCCAATAGAAATCAATAATGCGGGCATTGTCGGGCGCAGGGTAAACGCCCGGCTCAATGTCGCTATCAATGGGAAGAACACAGACGCTGCGTTTGGCTTGATATTGGCATCCTATTGCAAGAGATTTTCCATCCGGCGCGAGCTCAACGCTCCACGTATCTTCAAGACGACTGAAATCGCCGACGACGTCTGCGCGAGCTGGGCTGACCGCCAGCAGGCCCAACACGAAAATACCCGTCCAAAATGATTTGAACATCACACCCTCCCAATTGCCCCAATCGCCACCCGTCCCGTGGCGACCCGAGCCTCCAATCAGGCATGAATATTGTCAGGTTGCAAGAGCGGGCAACGTCAACCAGTCGCAGAAAAAAGCCGGCCGATGTTTCGTCAGCCGGCTTTCAGATATCTGCTAGTTCAATGCCGCTTCGCCGCGAGCGAAACTGTTCGGAACACCATTGATCGAGAGGTGGTCGCCTTCAACGTCCACCTTGATATCTGTGCCGTCGGAAACACGGCCCTCCAGGATGAGGCGGGCCAATGGATCCTGCAGCTCTTTCTGGATCACACGCTTGAGCGGGCGCGCCCCATAGACTGGGTCATACCCCCGGGCGGCGAGCCATTGGCGCGCGACGTCGGTCAAGCTCACCGTCAGTTTCCGATCTTGAAGCAGTCTATCGAGACGGGCGATCTGGATATCGACAATATGGTCGAGCTCCTGTCGGCCGAGGCGCTTGAAGAAGACCGTCTCATCAATCCGGTTGACGAATTCCGGCCGAAAGTGCGCCCGGATGGCGGCGTTAACGGCCCCTCGCTGAGTTTCGGAAATCTCACCCTCATCGCCGGAGGCGAGCGCGTCTGCCCCAAGATTCGACGTCATAATGATGAGCGTATTCTTGAAATCGACCGTGCGTCCCTGGCCATCTGTGAGCCGGCCATCGTCTAGGACCTGGAGGAGCGTATTGAAGAGATCCGGGTGGGCTTTTTCCACCTCATCGAATAAGACGACCTGATACGGTCGACGACGCACAGCCTCAGTCAACGCCCCGCCTTCTTCATAGCCGACATAGCCGGGCGGCGCGCCGATCAAACGCGCGACGGCATGCTTTTCAGCATATTCCGACATATCGAGCCGGACGATTGCGGTTTCATCGTCAAACAGGAACTCCGCGAGGGCTTTGGTTAGCTCGGTTTTACCGACCCCCGTGGGGCCGACAAACAAGAACGAGCCGATCGGCCGGTTCGGATCCTGCAAACCGGCGCGCGCACGGCGCACGGCATTCGACACAGCGATCAAGGCGTCTTCCTGGCCAACAACGCGCTGACGGAGCGTGTCTTCCATGCGCAAGAGTTTCTCCCGCTCACCTTCCATCATCTTGTCTACGGGGACACCGGTCCACTTGGACACAACCGCCGCGATATGATCGGGCTGCACGACTTCCGACACCAGCCCCCCATCGGCCTCGCCCCCTTCAACTGACGCAATCTCAGCTTCAAGCTTAGGGATCTCACCATATTTGAGTTCAGAGGCGCGGGTGAGATCTGCACGGCGTTCGGCATCGGCTAGATCCGCATAGGCACGGTCGAGCGCTTCTTTTGCCGAAG
>JBCAWP010000106.1:0-8382 GCA_038534535.1 Pseudomonadota bacterium | reverse complement strand
GTTCAATGAATAATGCTGTGGGAACTCGGGTCTACCCTCCGGTTGCTGAACGATAGACGTTGAAGAAAAAGCTAACAATTCTCCCGACTTTATTGATAGATTTCTCAATGATGCGGTCTCTGAAAAGAGCTGCCTCGATTACCTCGATGCCCAATTTCTCAGTTCCGGATTATCGGATGGTAAGATCCGAATAGCACGGGGGATAGACGATAACACCTTTGACGTGGTCACGACCTACGACTGTTCGGAAACATTGCCCGATGCCATGGTTGCTAAGTTGGTGCGAGCCACAACGGGCCAGTGGAGCGACGGTCTGGGCGCGGGATGTTTTCAGGATCTTGCGAACAAGTACGATGCAACCATTGATCTTGCGCCGCTAGACGTAACTGACGATCCTAACGTTGAGATTTCGCGAACACCCGTAAAGTCGGCAACTGCCGTTGCCAAAGGCAAACTTTTCAAAGCAGCGGCAGATGGTGATTGTAAAAAAATTCAGGAATTTCTTGATGCCGGCGCAGACATCGATGAGGAATTACAGTCAACAACCCCTTTGGGGATGGCCATCCTCTGCGGTCATGTCGACGCTGCAAAACTCCTTCTGAAAGCTGGCGCCGACCCTCAGGGACCGCCCGGCGAGGCGATGCTCTTAAATGCAGCGCTCAGTAATGTATTGACAGACGCGGATGCGGCTGAGATTGCGCGCGAGCTCATCGCGCTTGGCGCTGATCCGAATGGCGGTCCGGCTGGAGATGAACCGGATATGGATCCGCTGACACCACTTTCCATGGCTCATAATCGCGAGAAATTATTACTCGTGCGAGTGCTGAAAGAGAACGGCGCGAAAGAGGCCTGAAAGCAGGAGGCGAGTACCTGCCAAATAGGAAGAGTCTTTTTGGGCGTTTTGAGCCGCTGACCTATGGCAAAAATCTGCCAGTTTTAAGACGTTGAATTTGATCAAACGAATGTCTCATTTGGGCCAATTCGACACGAATTGATCAAGAATCCTTATGTCTGTTATTGCTCGCTAAGCCGACGTCTGGGAAATCTCCAATAGCGGACCTTTTGCCAGCGTCCCATTTGGGCTGTCGAATTAGCGGACATTAGCAAATCCCACAGCATCCTTTTATGTGCCCGCAGAGGCCGCTGGTGACGGAACCAATCGGCATCGCTTTTTGAATCCGCATTTCTGCGAGGGGACCAGCATTTGGACCTATCTACACGCGGTTGCGAATGGCACTGTCTACTATGTTCCGGTATATGCCAACTACGCTTCGGGTGGAGCAAAGCAGAGACCACAGTGGCGGATCTGTACAGCCCGGTTCGGCCAGACTCTCGAAAAGCTTTACGATCGCGTTCCGGTTGTCGAGCCAGGTGTTGGTGTGTTCATCTGGAGGCGCCCTGGCATCCGTCGCTTGCAGAGGATTCCCTGGAGGGTGATTCGCGCGACTTCATTGAGCAAAGAACGGAATATTTTCCTACGCTCTATTACGAATTCTGAGCGCAATCAGCGCCTTTGATCGTTAATAGGGGCGCTACATAACCCCCACCCTTCTGTTATTGTTGATTTTTTCTTGTTTTGTTCCTATCATGTTCTTAAGATGATTTATGGCCGTACTGTTGCGGCATAACCTGAAAGGACATTCGAAATGTCACACGAAAACATCGACGAAGTCGCGAACGTTGCTCCTCCGAAAGGTTGCGTTCAACTTCAAACCATCCAGCTCAACGCACTGAACCCGATCACTTCAGAAGTAACGCGCTTCAACATTCATCGCACCATGAATCCAGAAACCGGCGAGTTCTTCTTCCGGTTTCCACTGAAGCACAGCGAGATCTTCCAGGAGGGGCTCGATGAAGGGCTGCTTACCACGGTGGAAAGGGCATGAGCCGCAATCTGAAAATAGTCTTCAGGGACCCCGCGTCCCTGAAGCCCTACGCGAACAACCCTCGCACACATTCCAAGGCACAGGTCCGACAGATTGCTGAAAGCATAAAAGCGTTTGGCTGGACCAATCCCATCCTTGTTGATGACGCTGATGGCGTCATCGCCGGACATGGCCGGCTCGAAGCCGCAAAGCTTCTTGGCCTCACCAAAGTGCCGGTGATCCGCCTTGCTGACATGAGCGAGGCGCAGAAACGCGCTTACGTGATTGCCGACAGCAAGCTGGCTGAGAATGCCGGCTGGGATGAGACCCTGCTGCGCCTGGAACTGGGCGCGCTGGAGATCGAAGACATCGGTTTCAACCTTGAAACCCTCGGCTTCTCGACCGGTGAGCTGGATGTGATCCTGAACCCTTCGGAGCCTGCACCCGAGCCTCCACCACCTGAACCGGTCGCTGGCCGGCCTGTAACCGAGCCTGGCGACTTGTGGCTTCTCGGCGAACATCGCCTTTACTGCGGAAGCGCGCTGGATCCCGAGGCCTATGAGACGCTTCTTGATGGACACCAGGCGGCTGCGATGTTCACCGACCCGCCTTACAATGTCCCGGTCGACGGGCATGTCTGCGGCACTGGCAAGATCAGGCATGACGAGTTCCTGATGGCGTCTGGTGAAATGTCAGATGCAGAGTTCAGTCGGTTCCTGGCCACGTTCTGCCAAAGCGCGAAGGGCGCGCTGACCCCCGGCGCGGTCGCCTTTGTCTGCATGGACTGGCGCCACATCCGCGGCTTGATCGAGGTGGGGGAAGCCGACCTCGGGGAGCTCCTGAACCTCTGTGTCTGGAACAAGATGAAAGGTGGCATGGGATCGCTCTACCGCTCCCAGCATGAACTGATACCGATCTTCCGCACGCCCGGCGGCAAACACCGCAATAATGTCGAGCTCGGCCGCCATGGCCGCGACCGAACCAATGTCTGGGACTATACCGGTGTCCAAGCACGCAAGGGCGAGCTGAAGCTTCACCCAACAGTCAAACCGGTTCAGATGATCGCAGACGCAATCCAGGACGTTACAGCCCGGCGTGATGTTGTGCTGGACCCATTCTGCGGATCGGGATCAACCATCCTCGCGGCACACCAGACCGGTCGCCGGGGCGCCTGCATTGAACTCGACCCGAAATATGTCGATGTCGCCGTTCGGCGCTTCCAGGACACGACCGGCATAGACGCCATCCATGACCTCTGGGGCACAACCTTCAACGAAGTCGTAAAGGAGGCTGAACATGCCTAAAGAATACCAAGTCGGATACGGGAAGCCACCAAAGTCCGGGCAGTTCAAGAAGGGGCAGTCCGGAAATAGGGATGGGAGGCCAAAGAAGGCTTCGAAGCACGCAGACCTGCAAGCCGGAGTGCTGGCCATGCTAGATAGCAAGGTGTCAGTCACATTCGATGGGCAGAAGAAAGAGGTCACCGTAGCCGAAGCCATGATTGTTCAGCTGCGCAACGATATTCTAACCGGCACGCCGGTCGAACGGGCGCGCGCAATCAAGCTGCTTAAGGAAATCTGCCCGGACTACAATGTCCCTGGTGAATTCGATGATGCGCCGACGGAAATTAACGTTCGACTTGTCGAGTCGGACAATTACGGGAACGAATTCGACCCAGACGACGATGAGAAAAGGCTGCTTAAAGCCATCTGGCGTCAGGCCCGCGACGGCGGTGTCGCGCTGACCAGGATTGTCGAAAAGCTGGAGAAAAAACTTCAGCTGCAACTGATTGATCCGCTTCGGCGTCCTGCAGGTCTGGATTAGGCCAGTCCCGGTCCGTCAGCGAACGTGGCTGTTCTTGAGTCGCGGCCGATGGCGTGCCAGCAGAACGTTTTCCTCGGCAAGGTAAGCGTTTACTCTCCCAACGGAATTGTCAAAGGCAACTTGAATACTGGATTCGAGCTGTTTGTGCGAAACCAGGGGGCATTGATTTTACGAGGGTTTTGTCATGTCGATCGGGGCAATGATCGACGATCGAAGTATCAATTTGGTTCCTTTGACAGCACCTCTGTTTCATCACACGAGCCAGTCGATTACCGGCTCATCATCTTCCATAGATTGCGAACCCGGCCCAGTGGTAGGGGTCTGCAAACGGTTTATAGTCGGGATCGTCTTGGGATGGCTCTTGGCCTTGGCCTGGCATGTCCGGTGCAAGCCGGGCGGTTGCGAGGCTTGCTTGCAGGTCCTGGGTCAGGGCTGGAAGGTCTTTGTTGGTCAGATGGCGCAGCCAGGCTTGCGCAGCCTTGAGCGCGGCGGCCGGGCGCTGGCCTTCTCGGATGTGCAGTTCGAAGAAGCGGTGCACCAGAAGGGCGGTCGAGGCATCGTTCACTGGCCACAGCGTGGCGAGCACGCCCCGGGCCCCGCGCTCCAGGAAGCCGGCCGGCAGGCCGAGGAACTCCTCCGGGTTGCGATTAATCTCGGTGAGACCGGTCTCACAGGCCGAGAGCGCCACCAGGCGTGGTGGCGTCAGATGCTGCGCTGACATAAGGTCACCCAGCGTCAGCGCCTCTCCATTGGCAAGTTTCAGCCCCGATCGGCGCGGATCGCCCCAGTCGAACGCTCCGTGGCAGGCAAAGTGCCAGTGGCTTTTGTCTTTGAGAAGCTCCAGCACAGCCCCGCGTGTGGCTTCAGACCCCTCCCGGCGCTCAACTGCGCCGCCCGGGAAGAGCTGCGCCACCAGCGCTGCTTCAAGCGGAGTGTAGCGCAGATCCTCGGTCGGGTTGACGATGGCAGCAAGGCTCAGGCTGGCCGGCTCCGGTGCATCATCGAGCGCAGCAAGATTAGGGGCAAGCGACAGCTCATAGCGGTCGACCAACAGCTCGCCAGTCTCTGGGTGACGCGTCAGTCCGATCGGTAAGAGACCAAGCGCGCCTTGCGGCAGAAGCGCGAGGCGCGCACCCGGAGCTATCCCCCGAGCCTCAAGCGCGGCTATAAGATCGCGCCCGATCAGATCCCAGAGCTTGTCACCGATCCCTGACAGCGTTTCTACAAAGCCTTGGTGGTCATCCCGATAGTTGGCGACATATCCCGCCAGCCAGCTGTCGTCGCCGCGGACCACGTCCGTGAGCGTCTTCAGAGTGCGGTCTGGCACGTCCACCGCTTCGACGCTGGCGCCAGGCGCGGCGAGCAGCAGGATGGCGCCCTCATCCGTAAACACCGGCGCGGCGAGGGTCATCCCGTCCCGGCTGAGCGCGGCCAGGCGTTGATCCAGGCTCGGCTCACCGGCTGCGGCCAGTTCACGGCCTTGGGTCAGGATCTCTTCGAACGGACCGCGCGCGCTTGCCACAGCCGCGAGCGCCGCGCTGCGTGTCTGCGGCGTTGCTGCGGCGAGCTCAGCTTGCGCCGCACGCAGCGCCGAGAGACGTGCATCGAAGCTCGCTTGGTCCTCCGGCGCGAGCGCCTCGCGGGCCGCATTGCGCTGAAGGCCAAGCACCAATTGCCGCGCCCGGCCGGCGTCTAGATGTTCAAGCGCTGCAGTAGGTTCGCCCAAGCTTGACGCGGCCAGCGCCATGGCCGGGCCAAGTGCCTGGACCTCTTCCAGGACGCGCTCGGTCTCGGCTGCATCAAGGCCGGTCCCGATCAGGAGATCCGCCGCCCGCCGCGCCTTGCCGAAAGCGTCCAGCGCTTCGTCCCAGCGCTGCGCCGCAGAGAGCGCCGCACCGAACAAACGCGCGGCCCGCAAATGCATGTTGGGATCGGCTTCAAGCGACCAGACCTCCAGCGCGGCGTCATAGCCGGAAATCGCTTCCTCTAAATTGTCCGCCCGCACCCCGCGGATGCGGTCCATATAGGCAAGGGCGCGGTTCATCTGGGTCAGGGCCCAATCCTGCGGGAACGCGTCGCGCGTCAGGACCTCAAGCGCAGCGTCATGGCCGGCAATCGCCTCTTCCAAATTGTCCGCCCGCACCCCGCTTATGCGCCGCAAATAGGCATTGGCGCGGTTCCCCTGGGTCTTGGCCCAGTCCTGCGGGAACGCGTCGCGCGTATAGACCTCAAGCGCGGCGTCAGAACCGGCAATCGCTTCCTCCAGATTGTCCGCCCGCACGCCGCGGATGCGGTTCTTATAGGCATAGGCGCGACCCATCTGGGTCGAGGCCCAGTCCTGCGGAAACGCGTCGCGCGTATAGACCTCCAGCGCGGCGTCATAGCCGGCTATCGCCTCTTCCACATTGTCCGCCCGCACCCCGCGGATGCGGTCCTTATAGGCATAGGCGCGGTTCATCTGGGTCAGGGCCCAGTCCTTTGGGAACGCCTCGCGGGTACGAACCTCAAGCGCGGCGTCATAGCCAGCAATCGCTTCTTCCACATTGTCCGCTCGCACCCCGCGGATGCGGTCCTGATAGGCATTGGCGCGGTTCATCTGGGTCTTGGCCCAGTCCTCTGGGAACGCCTCGCGCGTATAGACCTCCAAGGCGGCGTCATGGCCGGCAATCGCCTCTTCCACATTGTCCGCCCGCACACCGCTTATGCGGTCCGGATAGGCAGTGGCGCGGTTCATCTGGGTGCGGGCCCAGTCCACTGGGAACGCGTCGCGGGTCAGGACTTCAAGCGCGGCGTTAAAGCCCGCAATCGCTTCCTCTAAATTGTCCGCCCGCACGCCGCGGATGCGGTCGCTATAGGCAGCGGCGCGGTTCATCTGGATCAGGGCCCACTCCTGCGGGAACGTCTCGCGCGTCAGGACCTCAAGCGCGGCGTCATAGCCGGCAATCGCTGCCTCCAGATTGTCGGCTCGCACCCCGCGAATGCGGTTGCTATAGGCAGTGGCGCGGTTCACCAATGCTTCACTGCGGAAGGCCTCCCGGGAAGGCTCCTCAGTTGGCCAGGGATCGACCCAGGGCTCCAGATCAAGCACGGTGGTCCATGCTGAGATCTTGCTCTCAGGGTCTGTAGCGCTTTGCGTCGCGGTGATGGCATTCAACAGTTGATCTACATAGGAATACGGCCCATCAAACGTGCCTTGGTCTTGCGCCCCGATCTGGATCACACCTTGAGCCATCAGCATTTCAACGATCGTGCGCTGGACGTGTGGCGGCAAATCTGCCGGTTCGCCCTGGAGCCCATTGTCTGCCATCACTTTGCGGAGTAAGTCCTGCCCCGCCGGATCGGCAAAGACGGCATGGACCAGGTCATCAGGAAGCGATTCCAGCGAAGGGTTGGCTCGTTTAGATCTGAAACCTAACAACCCTTTCAGTCGCGACCAGACCATCAAACCATCCCTAGGGCTGCCGCCATTACTCAAACTAACCAACCAGGAATTGTCAAAGGGAACTTGAATAATGTATTTGCGTCTTCTCCACGAAACCAAAGCTCATTGGTTTTATAAGGATTTGACCACGGCGATCCGGCTGGAAATCGATGCTCGAAGTATCGATTCAAGTTCCTCTGACAATACCCTCAAAAGGTCTCAGTTTTCGGAGCGCGACCTGGGTCAGCTTGGTCAGCGAAGCGCACCAAATTGCCCTTTGCATTTTCTTGGTACTTCCCGAGCCAAGCGATCTCAGTTGACCACCGTGATGGCACTGAAGCGTAAATGGTGACTTGGAAACTCAGATAACTTGCAACGCTCAACCTCTGCGTTCTAAAAATGGTCTGGAGGGATGGAGGTAAGGTCAAATGGCAAAAAATCGACCCAAAGAAATTGAGGTAGTTTCACGGGAGCAGCTTTTTGCCAAAGGCCCGTTTAGCATAAACGAAATTAATTGCCGTCACGAACTGTTCCAGGGCGGCATGTCTGAACCGTTCCCGTGGATGGTGTTCGAGCGCGGTGATGCGGTTGCGGTCGTACTTTACAGACGCGACATCCATCAGATTGTCCTTGTTCGGCAGTTCAGAGCTCCCACGCTCCGTTTCGGCGACAATCCGCACGTTCCGATAAATGACGGCTACCTTGACGAGATTATAGCCGGAAAGCCCAACGCCGAAGACAATTTGGATTACCGCGCGTGCGCTATGCGCGAAGTTCGCGAAGAAACGGGCTACATACTGCAAGCCGGCGATTTGGAAGAGATTTCTAGATTCTACGTCTCATCTGGCGGCACTTCAGAACGTATAATTCTTTACTTTGCGGAGGTCACCGACCGAGCGCTCGCACCGAATGCAGCCGAGATCCAGGGGAAATCGGAAGATAACGAAAACATTCTCGTCCGCCACATTCCTGTCTCAGACTTTCTTGCGATGACGGATGTAGGAGAAGCCGCAGAGGATGCGATTGATTCCAAAATCCTCATCGCCTCCTTGCTTCTTCGTGATCGACTGCGAAACGTACCTAGGGAGCAACGTGAGGTCGCTGATTCAATAGCTGTTCCCTATCAGCTCTCGGACAACGCCGAACGCCGGATAATACTCCGGGCAGGGCATTTGGGCCGCGTTGAAGATGTTCCAATTTGGGTAAATGCCGAAAGCACTGACATGGAACTTGATCGTTACAGCGGAACATCAATGTCTTCTTTCATCAGAT
>JBCAWP010000105.1:0-8408 GCA_038534535.1 Pseudomonadota bacterium | reverse complement strand
TCCGATCGAGCCGGAAGATAGCGAAGAGCGCCAATTCCTCCATCGCGGCATTGCCGAACGCGGCTTTATTCGTCGCTTCCAACTGGCCGACCATGTAATCGTGACAGACGCAGCCCTGAGGAACGGTCTTCTCCGCATTAACCTTGTGCGTGAGCTTCCGGAAGCGAAAAAGCCTCGCAAAATAGAAATTGGAGCGACGAGTTCGACGCGAAATAAGCCGCAAATCATCGAAGGGAAAAAAGGCGAAGCCGCCTAGTCACCTTCTACCCGAACACCTGAATAGCGGCGCATCCTCGTTTTTGGATGCGCCGTTTTCAGTTTCGGGACACCGTCTGCAATCGGATCGCGCGCGTCGACGACCAAGGCCTTTAGCTGGCGCCTTCCAGTTTGTCTTGGGTCTTTGTTTCAAAGTCCGACGCGTCATGGCGCTCATGGAGCTGGCTCGACGGCTCACCCCAGGCGCGATTAACCATTCGTCCGCGCTTAACAGCCGGCCGCTCGGCGAGTTCATCGGTCCAGCGCTGGACATGTTTGTATTCATGGACCGCGAGAAACTCTCCTGCTTCGTAGAGCAGGCCTTTAACAAGCGCCCCATACCAAGGCCAGATTGCCATATCGGCAATCGTATACTCTGTGCCCGCCATATACTGGTGATCCGCAAGGTGGCGGTCCAGAACGTCGAGTTGGCGTTTCACTTCCATCGCAAAGCGATTGATCGGATACTCCATCTTCGTGGGCGCATAGGCATAGAAATGGCCAAAACCGCCGCCGAGATAAGGAGCAGATCCCATCTGCCAAAAGAGCCAGTTCATGCTTTCTGTCCGCGCATCTGCGTCGGTTGGTAGAAACGCGCCGAACTTCTCGGCTAGATAAAAGAGGATAGACGCGGATTCAAAAACACGGCGCCTCGGATTCACACTATGGTCGCCGAGAACGGGGATCTTTGAATTGGGGTTCAGCTCGACATAGCCGGAGCCAAACTGATGGCCCTCTCCGATATTGATCAGCCAGGCATCGTACTCCGCACCCGTATGACCGGCTTCTAACAGCTCTTCGAGCATAACCGTAACCTTCACGCCGTTTGGTGTTGCCAGGGAATAGAGCTGCAAGGGGTGCTTTCCGACGGGCAATTCCTTGTCGTGAGTCGGACCAGCAATCGGCCGATTGATGTTGGCGAAACGCCCGCCACTTTCCGCATCCCACGTCCAAACCTTTGGCGGGACATACTCCTTGGAGTCATGGGTTTCAGGCGTATCAGTCATTGGCGCGCGCTCCTAAGTAGGTCAGTACGCCATATTTCTAGCGCGTTTGAGATGACTGCTGAACCACGAATTCGTGATCGCAGCCACAATCCATATGAGCCGGCCGGCGTCTTATGCGTCGACTTCCGCTTCCAGCGCGAACTCCTGAATAAAATCGCGGCGAGGCTCAACGATGTCTCCCATCAGACGTGAGAACATATCATCCGCCTCGTCGGCATGGTCGACGCGCACCTGGAGCAGCGTTCGAGCATTCGCATCAAGAGTGGTTTCCCAAAGCTGGTCAGCATTCATTTCACCGAGCCCCTTATAGCGCTGAATTTTCAACCCTTTTCGACCAGACTGAAGAACAGCGTCAAAGAGGCTCGTAGGCCCATTCACCTCAACCTCACCGCCTTTCTCATGACGGAGGACCGAGCGCACATCATAAACATCGCCGAGGGTCGTCGCGCGGTCCGCCAGCCGTTGCGCGTCTTGACTAGCCCGAAGCGCAGCATCGAGGACGACTTTCTCTTCGACGCCCCGAACAACTCGGCGCAGAACCATCGTTGCGCTATCAAAAGTGCCTTCCCAAGTATCCTCTCCCTCTTCGGCGATCTGGTTCAATCGGTCAGCGGTCGCAGTGGCCTCTGCCTCTCCAGCCGAGGCTTTGAACGCCCCGGCAAGGGCCGCCTGCTCCACCAAGAAGGCGGGGGCTTTCAATGTAAGGCGCCACATCGCTTGCTTGAACGTCGCCGCCTCCCGAACCCGGCCGCGCAAGTCTTCGCCGCCGATCTGGGTCCCGTCAGCAAGGACAAGGACTTCGCCGCTGGTCCCCTCGTCGATGAGATAGGCCTCCATGTCGGCGTCATCCTTCAGATAACGTTCCGACTTGCCCCGCATCACCTTATAAAGCGGCGGCTGCGCGATGTAGAGATAGCCGCGGTCCACGACATCCGGCATCTGACGATAGAAAAAGGTGAGCAAAAGTGTGCGGATGTGGGCGCCGTCCACGTCTGCGTCCGTCATGATAATGATTTTATGGTAGCGCAATTTCTGAATGTCGAAATCGTCGCGGCCGATGCCGGCCCCCAGGGCTGTGATCAGGGTTCCCACCTGGTCAGATGATAGCATTTTGTCGAACCGCGCCCGTTCGACATTCAAGATTTTCCCGCGGAGCGGCAATATCGCTTGATTGGTCCGGTCGCGGCCCTGCTTAGCCGATCCGCCAGCGGAGTCGCCCTCGACGATGAACAGTTCGGATTTTGACGGATCCTTTTCCTGGCAATCGGCCAGTTTGCCCGGAAGCGAGGTGATATCGAGAGCCGTTTTACGACGGGTCAGTTCCCGCGCCTTCCGGGCAGCTTCCCTAGCAGCTGCAGCCTCAACAATCTTCGCCATAATAGACTGGGCATCCTTTGGGTTTTCCTCAAACCACTCCGCCAGTTTCTCGCTCATGAGGCTTTCAACGACGGGACGAACCTCTGAAGAGACTAGCTTGTCTTTGGTCTGGGACGAAAATTTCGGATCCGGCACCTTTACGGAGAGGACGCAGGTTAGGCCCTCGCGCGCATCATCTCCCGTGATGGACACTTTCTCTTTCTTGGCGGCCCCAGATTCCGCGGCGTACTTGTTGATGATCCGGGTCAGAGCACCCCGAAAGCCGGCGAGGTGCGTACCGCCGTCCCGCTGGGGAATGTTGTTTGTGAAGCAGAGTACGTTTTCATGGTAGCCATCATTCCATTGAAGGGCGGCCTCCACGGTGATGCCGTCTTTGTCGCCCGTGACAAAGACCGGCTCTGAAATGAGCGGCGTTCGATTGTGGTCGAGGTGCTCCACGAACGCTTTGACGCCGCCCTCATATTCAAGGGTGATCTCCCAGGGATCCGCATCGCGCTCGTCACGAAAAACGATCTTCACACCAGAGTTCAAGAATGCAAGTTCCCGAAGCCGGTGTTCAAGCGTCTTCCGGTTATATTCGGTCATTGTGAAGGTGGCCGGGCTTGCGAGAAATCGCACACCCGTGCCGGTGTAGGGTTTACCATCGACCACCGGACTTTTACCGATCTCTGCGAGCGGTGCTTCGGTTTGTCCACCATCGATAAAACGGACCTTATATTCGGACCCATCCCGGTGAATGGAGAGTTCGAGCCATTCAGACAGCGCATTCACGACAGACACACCAACACCATGAAGCCCGCCGGAGACCTTGTATGAATTCTGGTCAAACTTCCCCCCGGCATGGAGCTGCGTCATGATTACTTCGGCGGCTGAAATGCCCTCAGTGGGGTGCATCCCGACGGGAATACCTCGGCCATTATCTGTAATCTCAGCCGACCCGTCGGAGTACAGCGTGACACGCACAATATCCGCATGCCCGGCCAGCGCCTCGTCAATGGCGTTGTCGACAACTTCGTAGATCATATGGTGGAGACCAGACCCGTCATCAGTATCGCCGATGTACATGCCAGGGCGCTTACGAACGGCCTCCAGCCCTTTCAGCACCTTGATCGAGTCAGCTTTGTACTCGGACATATTTTCAGGTTCGGCCATTGGGCGTCCAATCACTTCAGAATCAGTTGATTTTATAGGCGATCTCGGCCGTCATTGCCAATGATTCCAGCCGCTTTTTGACACCTTTACCACATTGAAAGAAATAGACTTTCTGACCTCAAACCCTCCAAGAAAGAAAAGCTTCAGATAGGGGGTGTCAAAAGTGTCATGATTTGACTCTGCGCGGTGTCACGAAACCGACTCGATCGCGCGGGATATAAGCATTCACGAGAGAGGGAGATGTTGTATGTTACGAGTTATCTTCTGTGTTGCATTGGTGTTTTTTATACCGCTGATCGCACATGCGGATGAAGCCTATTCGCCGCCGCCGGGATGGATCGCAACCTCCGGTCAACTCGGACCAACCTACCGCAACCCCGACAATGCCGACCAAACCATAATTGTCATGGATGACCTGAACATCGGCTCAGAGCCGCTGACAAGCGTCGCGCAAAAATTAGGCTTGGCATTTGCTAACGTGCCTGGATGCCGCCAACTCGATACCGCGCAGCCGACACCCAATAGTAACGGCTCAATCGCAATCCACAGCAGATCCGATAATAAGCAATGCACTGCAGCTCTCGGACCATCCGGTGAGAGACGGGCGCGTGCCGTCGTCACCGTCGCGCCCGATCTTTCTGGAGCCGAAGCGTCATACTTTAAGGCAGCTCTCGCCTGGGCGGGGGTTGTAGAGACGCCAGCTCTGCCTGCGGACAAAACCGCCCCGGAAACACGTCAGACCATTTCCAGCAATCTGAGTCAGGCTGTAGCCGATGTGCCAGCTGCTCATCGACCTCTTTATGTCTCGATCGGCAGCGAAAGCTCATTTTTGGGATTTCCGCCCGCGCTCACCGTCAAAGTCTATCCGATCTACGTGTTTCAGAATGGTAAGGCGACCAACTGCATGGCCTTGGATCCACTCACACTGGATTTCGCGGCGGCTCAACGCGCTGACGAGGATTGCGACGTCTGGCGCTGGCGAGGGTCAGCCCCGCAGATCGAGATTGAGACCGAGCCCGGCAAATGGGAACCGTTCGAAACAAACATCATGTTGGACTTTGGGCCAGGAGAGCGTCCCGGCATCAGTTTCGTTAATAGAGGCGGTGCGGGCAGCACTAATCCAGGGGTCGCTGCCACTGGCGTCCTTTGGGGCGGTGGCCTTGTGCTGGACCGCAATGGACGCTTCGAGATCTCGGACTGGTCGAGTGCAATGTTTAGCGGCTATTCGACTCGGACGATTGCGTCGGCCTCGCGGCGACAACAGCCGCTTACTGGCCGCTATCATCTCGATGGGCACATCATCATTCTTGCCCCAGATGAGGGCGCGCCATTTGCCGCGTATATTGCGGGCGACGACAATCCCGATGCACAGGGACGACTAGGGCACGTTTACTTTGGTGGGACTCATTATTGGAACGATCAAGACTGATCTGCTAAGCACGCCCGCCCTTCGTCGACTTCAACTCTAGCCGCCCGCTCGCCAAAGGCATCAAACAGAAACGCCTCGGTCCCGGTTAACCAGGCTTGGCCGCCCAAGTCGGAGAGTTCATCGAATAGCGCCGCGCGGCGATCAGCGTCGAGGTGAGCGGCCGCTTCGTCGAGGAGAACGAACGGTGCGGGGCCATCTTCCCGGTCGCCCAGCGCCCGCGCCGATGCCAAGATAAGGCCGATCAGCAAAGCCTTCTGTTGCCCAGTGGAAGCGTCGCTCGCCGCCGCACCTGTCGGCCTGTGGACGACGGCAAGATCGGCCCGGTGCGGACCTGAGAGGGTGCGACCAGCAGCAGCATCGCGTCGGCGGCTCTCACGTAGGGCTTCTGCGATCGTGCCAGCGAGTTCCCCCGGCATCGCATCGGCCCCACAAACCATCGTTTCATCTCCCGCAAGACTCAGGTCGGCTTTGGGAAAATACCCCTCGGGGCGAGCATCGACCGAGGTTTGCAAACGGGCCAGTATGACAGCGCGGTTCAGCATGATCTCGGCCCCATGCTCCGCCATCCGCGCCTCAATCGCATCGGCCCAGGCCGGATCGACACGGCCCTGTTCGAGAAGCGCATTGCGCTCACGCATCGCCTTTTCATAGGCCGCTGCAGCCCGTCCATGGGCCGGTCTATGGGCCATCACTTGCCGATCATAGAAGCGTCGTCGGTCTGATGCGCCCCCGGCAAAGATCCGGTCCATCGCCGGCACCAGCCAAACAATACGGACGAGATCTGCGAGGTCACCAGCCGCAGCGGGCGCACCATCAATCCGAACCACTCGCTTCGCGCCATCGAATGCGACGCCGAGGCGGCGATCAGCATCGAGCGTCGCCGAGACTGTCCATTCCCCACCGGAAGCTTTCCGGGCGATGTCCGGCAACGCAGCGCCGCGCAAGGACCGGCCAGGTCCGAGCTGCGACACCGCTTCCAGGAGATTGGTCTTGCCCGCACCGTTTGATCCGAACAGACAAACGTGTCGGCCGTCTAAGCGAAGGTCGAGGGATGGATAATTTCGGTAATCCGTAAGGCGAAAACGCAAAATCGCAGTCACGTTGCGACCTCAAACGGTCCACTTAAAATCGACGGCGTCCTCTGATATCTCCCAAAGCCGCGCGGCGGCCTGATCGTCTAACGCTTGCGGCGCCAGGGCACATTCTCCCACTGGCCCGTTTAGATCGAAAAACCGTGTC
The DNA here is from genome assembly GCA_038534535.1 of Pseudomonadota bacterium. Lineage (GTDB taxonomy): Bacteria > Pseudomonadota > Alphaproteobacteria > Caulobacterales > Hyphomonadaceae > CALLCD01. The sequence goes on along the minus strand of JBCAWP010000105.1, from coordinate 1,949 downwards.
GGACCATAGAAGACCCCGGGCTTGGCATCTAGTTCGGCGGCCGCCAAAACGGTTGGGAAGGCCCCTTCGGCCGCCGACTGCGCCATGTAACGTTCCGATGCGTTCATGATGAAACGCATGAACGGGCCCGTCTCATTGTTCTGGATACTCGTCGCGGCGTATCCCGGATGGCAAAGAAAGCCTGCTTCAGATTGACCTGCAAGCTTCAGCCGGTTGTTCAGTGCTCGGATGAACAGGGCGTTAGCAAGTTTCGATTGGGCATAGCCGGACATGGGCCGATAACCAGACTGCCAATGTAGGTCTTCAAATCGAATCCGTTTCTGCCCAGCCTTATGCATATTGCTGGATACAGAAACAAACCGGCCGCCTTGGCGCAGGACGTTTTCTGCGAGCAAACCCGCCAGCAGGAAATGCCCCAAATGGTTGACGCCGATCTGTAGTTCAAATCCGTCCGCCGTCGTTTTGCGTTGTGGTGGTGCCATGACGCCCGCATTTAGAATGAGCCCATCGAGCGGCGTGTCTGACATTTGGCTGGCTGCCTCACGAACTGACGAAAGCTCCGTCAAATCCAGGCCCACGATGTCTAGATCTGCGTCGCCACCCGCCATCTCCCGCATATCGCTCGCTGCCGCATCAGCTTTTTCTTTGCTGCGGCAAAGCAGAATGACGCGGCTGCCCCTCTGGGAGAGTATCTGTCCAGCCGCAAAGCCGATGCCGCTATTAGCCCCTGTTATGGCAAACGTTTTGCCTTTTAGCGATGGCAGGCGGTCCGGTGTCCAATTCTGTATCGCCGTCACGGGCGCACGGGCCCTATACCCTAAGGGGCATCAGCACGTAGCGCGCTGACGGATCACTGGGGTCGATCACCAGGGCCGGCGAAACCGGATCCCCAAAATGAAACTCGGCGTCATCCGCTTCCACTTGGCTCGCCACATCAAGAAGATATTTCGCGTTAAAGCCGACTTCCATGGAATCGGACTCGTACTTCGCCTCGAGCTCCTCGTTCCCCTGCCCCGTCTCAGCGTGGTTCACCGCCAGCACCAAGCGCCCATCATGCAGGCTCATTTTTACAGACCGGGAGCGTTCAGCTGACACGGTCGAGACACGATCAACCGCCGCCTCAAATGCTTTATTGTTGATCACCAACACCTTGTCATTCGACTTCGGAATGACACGCACATAGTCAGGAAAAGAGCCATCGATCAGCTTAGATGTCAGAACAGCCCGGCCGGCTCGGAAAACGATCTTAGCGTCAGAGACTTCAATCGCCACCGGCCCGTCCAGCCCATCAATCAGCCGCCGAACTTCGCCGACGGCTTTGCGCGGAACGATGACCCCAGACAGGCTCTCGGCACCATTCGGCGATGGCACTTCTGAAAGGGCCAATCGGTGGCCATCAGTGGCCACTGCGCGCAAAACCTGGCCGTCTCCGCCCTCAATGCTGTGTAGATAAACGCCGTTGAGATAGTAGCGAGTTTCTTCGGTGGAGATCGCAAAGCGGGTCTTGTCAATCAACCGGCGCAGATCGACCGCGTCCATCTCGAACCGCGTTGCGGCATTGTCGTCTTGCATGGTTTGAAAATCGCTCGCCGGAAGCGTCGGGAGGCCGTAATTTGATTGCCCAGAGCGGATCGCCAGACGCTGATTTTCAGGTTGCAACTCAAGCTCGACTTCAGCACCGGACGGCAATTTACGGATCACATCGAACAGAGTGTGCGCGGGCGCTGTTACAGCGCCGTCTTGAGTGACATTGGCGTTGGCAGCGTCGACCGCTTCGATGTCAAGATCCGTAGCTGTCAGGGTCAGAGCGCCCTGGTTTGCTGTCATCAAGACATTCGACAGAATCGGAATTGTGTTTCGACGCTCACCAACATCCTGAACATGTGCGAGCGCATTCAAGAGATCAGTTCGTTCCAGGGTGAGCTTCATGGTCTGGCCTGCCGGGCTCG
>JBCAWP010000104.1:0-8507 GCA_038534535.1 Pseudomonadota bacterium | reverse complement strand
ATTCATGGCCAGCGCGGCCCTCAATCTCGGGCACATTGATCGAGGCGGCGCGGGCGGCCGTCGCCGGGCTGTAAGCGGGCTGGAAACCGCACGCGCTGGCGATCAATAAGAGGGCGAGGGGGCCGAGACGGATCATGCGACCACGATATTCACGATGCGCTTTGGCACCACAATCACTTTTTTCACGGTTTTTCCGGCGATCTGGGCCTGGACCGCTTCATGGGCGAGGGCCTGGGCTTCCACATCCTCTGCCGGTGCGTCCGGGGCCACCGCGATCTCGCCGCGGCGCTTGCCGTTGACCTGAATGGGCAGGGTGATCTGGTCATCGATGAGGAGCGCTGCGTCGATGGTCGGCCAAGGTGCGACGGAGACAAGCCCGTCGCCGCCGATCGCTTCCCAGCAGGTTTCGGCGAGGTGGGGCATAAAGGGCGTCAAAGCCCGGGCAAGCATGCTGAGCCCCTCATGGCGGGCCGCAACGCCGACACTCTCTTCGTTCTCAGCCTTTTTCAGGCGGCCCGTCCACTCATGGATGCTTGCCACGGCCGAATTGAAGCGGAACTCGTCAATGGCTTTTTCAATGGCCGAGATCGCTTTGTGGTTGGTCCGGCGCAGGGCCGTCTCGCCGTCGCTGTTCAGCCAAGCGGCATCTTTTGCCTCCGCAGGCAGTGTCTCGAAAAGGGACCAGATCCTCTGGACAAAGCGCGCGGCGCCTTCCGCGCCGGACTGCGTCCACTCGACATCTCGCTCAGGCGGGGAGTCCGACAGGACAAACCACCGCGCGACATCGGCGCCGAAGGTGCGGATGATTTCGTCGGGGTCGACCGTGTTGCGTTTCGACTTCGACATCTTTTCGACTGGTCCGACAGCGGCGGCCTCACCGGTCTTGATCTCGATCATGTCCTCGCCGCGACGCTCGACTTCGTCGGGGGACAGCCAGTCACCGCTCGCTGATTTATAGGTCTCATGGGTGACCATGCCCTGGGTAAACAGGCCGGCAAAGGGCTCACCGCCGGGTAGGTCGATCAAACCGCAATCGTGCATCGCCCGGCAGAAGAAGCGGGCATAGAGAAGGTGCAAGACGGCATGTTCGACCCCGCCGACATATTGGTCGACCGGCAGCCAATAGGCCGCTTCTTCCTTGTCGCCGGCGAAGCGGACGAAGTACCAGGAACTGTCGACAAATGTATCGAGGGTGTCGGTTTCGCGGATCGCGTCTTTACCGCAGACCGGGCAGGGGACGTACTTCCAAGTGGGATGGCGCTCTAACGGATTGCCTGGGCGATCAAAGGAGACGTCGTCCGGCAATTTGACGGGCAAGTCTGCCTCAGGCACCGGGACCACACCGCAGGTTTCGCAGTGGATGACGGGGATCGGGCAGCCCCAATAGCGCTGGCGGGACACACCCCAATCCCGCAAACGGTAGTTCACGGTGGCCTCGCCGAGCTCTTGACCCACGATCTTTTGGACCGCTGCGGATTTGGCGTCATCGATCGACAGTCCGTCAAGGAAGTCCGATTGGTAGATCGATCCGGGGCCGGTATAGGCCTCTGTGCCGACGGCAAAGGCGGCAGCGTCGGCCTCTGGCGGGAGGACGACCGGGGTCACGTCCAGATCGTATTTCCGGGCAAAATCGAGGTCGCGCTGATCGTGGGCGGGGCAGCCGAAGATAGCGCCGGTCCCGTACCCCATGAGTACGAAATTTGCGACCCAGACCGGTAGGGTTTTCCCCGCAACGAAGGGGTGGACGACCCGGAGGCCCGTATCAAAGCCCTGTTTTTCTGCCGTTTCGATCGCTTCTTCCGATGTGCCAACGCGGGCGCATTCCGCCCGGAAGGCGGTGAGCGTGTCAGACCCCTCGGCCAGCGCAATGGTGAGCGGGTGATCCGGTGACAGGGCAATGAAAGAGGCGCCGAACAGTGTGTCTGGCCGGGTGGTGAAGATCTCAATCCCGTCTGGCGCAGCTTCAGGGGCGTCCCCATCGAAAGGAAACCGCATCTGGAGGCCTTCAGACCGGCCAATCCAATTGGCCTGCATGGTGCGGACCTTTTCTGGCCAGCGCTCCAGCGTTTTCAGGTCGTCGAGCAAACGGTCGGCATAGTCCGTAATCCGGAAGAACCACTGGGTGAGTTCGCGCTGTTCAACAGGTGCGCCAGAGCGCCAGCCCTTGCCGTCGATGACCTGTTCATTGGCAAGCACCGTGTGGTCGACGGGGTCCCAGTTCACCTTGGCGGACTTTCGATAGACGAGGCCATGCTCCAGAAATTTGAGGAAGACGGCTTGCTGGGCGCCATAATAATCCGGATCGCAGGTGGCGAGTTCGCGGCTCCAATCTAGGGAGAGGCCCAGCTTGGCAAACTGGGCCTTCATCGCGGCGATATTTTCATAGGTCCAGGTGCCCGGATGGGTGCCGTTTTTCATGGCCGCGTTTTCAGCGGGCATCCCGAACGCGTCCCATCCCATGGGGTGGAGCACATTATATCCTTTGGCGCGGCGGTAGCGCGAGACGACATCGCCCATGGCGTAATTGCGCACATGGCCAATGTGGAGACGCCCGGACGGGTAGGGAAACATCTCGAGCACATAGGCTTTTGGCGCGTCACCGGCGTCCTCCGGCGACACGGCACGGAAGATGTCGCCCTCGGTCCACGCCGACTGCCAGCGGGGCTCCGCAACAGATGGATCATATCTGCGGGTCATGCGCTCAAGTCTTTCCAGTCAGATTAGCTGATTTCGGCCGCCCTCAAGGCACGGGCGCGTTCCAGGATTTTGTTTTCAAGCTGAACCTGGGTGTCTGGGTCGACATCGGCGTCGACCCAATCTCCGGCCGGACTGCGTATTTGTCGAAAGACTGAGACTTTGACCCCATCGGCGCGTAGGCGCGTATCCAGAATGAAAACCGTGGCCTTGACCCGCTCGTCAGGCGACTCCTCAAAGGCCCGCCAATCATAATTGATGATGCCGCCAAAGGAGTCGGCGGCTTCAAGGGGGAGGAAGCTCAGCGTGTCGAGGGTGGCGCGCCAAAGGTAGGGGTTCGCGCCCCCTTGAACTTCTTGCACAATTTCGCGTTGCGCACGCCCACCGGACGAGCAGGCTGTGAGCGCCAAAGCTGCCGCGATACCCGTCGCGGCCAGCAGTCGGAAAGTCATTGGCGGATCCCTCAAATTCACGTTTTGTCTTCAGCCCGCCTGTATATCACGCAAGATCAGGCCGGCCAGTGGTGTTATGCCGTGGACGGGAGGAGGACACATGCAGAGATGTCGACAAGGCGTTGCAGCGGCCGCGCTTTTGGGGCTTGCCGAGCCAGGGATTGCTCAATCCAGCTGGTTTGAGGGTTGGGAGGGCGAGGGCCGCGCGGAGGCGACCGTTGCTTTGTCTCCTGGGCGCGGCGATGCCGGAGATCGGGACAGCCGGGATGGCACGGCCGAGCTCGCTTTGACCTATGGCCTGGAGCGCGTGCTCGAGAATGGTGCTGAGATTGGCGTGCGCCTTGGTGGGCGCTTCCAGCTAGACCACCCGGCGCGGCCAGGCTTTTCCGGGCTGATCGGGCCGGGTGGAGAGGTAGATGACGGTCTCGCGTTGCGGGGTGCGTTTACCGGCCTGACGGCCGCGGGCCTCGCAGAAGATGACGCGGTCGTCGCCCAGCTCGAAACCGTCTTCGCCTATATTGATGGCGGGTATGGAGAGCTGCTGGCTGGCCGGGATATCGGGGTGGCGCGCCGGTTTCATGAAGGGCCCGAGACCGTTTTTCGCCGGCATACCGCGGTGAATGCGCGCCTCGACACGAGCGGCATCGCCACGGTTCTCACGCGTAGCGACCTGACGGGCCCGTCTTTCAAGGTGAGTTATGCGACCCCGCGCCTTTTAGGTGTGAGGCTCGGTGTGTCATACACACCGAGCGCTGATACAGGTGGGGTCGATCGAGACCCAGCCCTAAATGAGCCAGGAATTGCGGAACCACGGCTTGATCAGGCTGTTGAAGTGGGGGTCAACGCGACGCGGCTGTTGAGAGCAAGTGGCGTTCGCGTGAGTGCTTACGGGGCTTATTCGCGGGCGAATGTCGACCTTCTGCCGAATGATTTGGACTTTGGCACAGTGGAGGTTTGGTCGGCCGGAACGCTGATTGAGCGAGAGGGTGTCAGATTTGGGGCGGATTTCTTGTCATCGGACAATGGAGGTGGGCGCTACCAGGCCTGGTCTGTGGGATTGGCATCCGAGTGGCAAGGATTTGACTGGTCGGGCGGATTCGGGCGGTCAGTAGATGATTTGACGGCCTTTGATGGAGAGGCCTGGCATGCGGGCGTGTCACGCGAGATTACGGATTGGTTGGATCTCGCCGTCGGGATCGACCAGCAACGCCTGATTAGCCCGTCGGGACAGGCATTTCGGTCACTTGGACCTGTGATCGAAATAACACTCAGGCCCAATTAGTCTGCACATCACGAACTGTTAATCTGGGATTAACGCACAAAGTGTCTTATCTACCTTGCAGCTAGGAGGCGATTTGCATGCGCGCGTTCGCGGTAGCATTGATGGTCATGTTTGGAGCTGCGGCGCTTATGCCTGCGGCTGCGCAGTCCATTGATGAAACCGAAAATCGCATGCCGGTAGAGACATTGGCCGACACGGAAGATGCCGTTCCGGACTGGTATCAGCGCTTCACTTTCAATGAGAGCCGAGAAGAACGGCCGGCCTGGCTCGGCGCCGGTGAGCGTGATGTTCAGGTCAACCTACTCGAAAACAGTCGCTGGAAATTTCGCCTCGGGTTGAAGAGTCGCGAGGGCGAAACGGGCCTGGCGCGCGAGGAAATGTCTGCTGGAGCGACGTTCAATATCACGCCGCGCTTCTCGATCGGCGGTGCGCTCAGCTTGGGCGCGGAAGATTTCACGCCCAATGGTGAGTGGTCCGAGCAGGAGCTTGAAACGGGCATTCGCCTACAGTCCGCCTTTAAGTTCTAGGCGTCAGCTTCTCCCCCAAGTCGATACCTGATAGCCCGGCGAACGGGGCAATGCGGCGCGCGTTCACAAGGTTAACACCGCCGAGGCCATAAACCGGAAGGGCTGTGCTCCGCGCCAGTGATCGGAACCGGGCAGACCCAATGGGGGCGCCCGCGCTTTTGCTGCGCGAGGGGAAGACGGGTGACACGAGTACGGCGTCGGTGCCCGCCCGCCGGGCGCGGCGGATCGCCGGGGCGCTGTGTGCTGCGGCGGTCATAAGCCGCAGGCGGGACCGCCAGCGGGCTGCGTCTTTCAAGCGTCGCTCGGGCCAATGGACGCCGTCGGCTTGGACGGCGAGGGCGAGCTGCGGGTCATTTCCAATAAGGAAAACGAGGCTTTGGGCACGGCAAACCTCGGCGAGGTGGCGCGCCACTTTTTCTGCGTCGCGCGCCCCGAAATGTCTGTAGATAAGTCCGCAGCCGGGGGGCAGGCCGCGGGCGAGGGCGTCCGGCTCTGGCGTCCGCTCGGGATCTGTTAGGATGAGGAAGGGCGGAAGGCCTGGGGGAAGATGGGCGCCCGCTGTCCTTATGAGCTGGCGCATCTTGAACGCAGGCACGGATTGCGCTTCTTGGCTGGTCGACATGACACTTGATACGCCAAGCGAGAGCATTGCCCAACGTCGCGCGGACCTCACCGGTCGGATCGACGCCGCGCGGTATTCGGCGGGCCGGACCGATGAGGTAACGCTGGTCGCGGTTTCAAAGGTTCAGCCTGATGAACGCATCGAGGCGGCCTTGCGGGCTGGACAATCGGTGTTCGGTGAGAATCGCGTCCAGGAGGCTGAGGCGCGGTGGGCGGCCCGCCGCGCTGGCTGGCCCGGTCTGGAGCTGCGGCTCGTTGGGCCGTTACAATCGAACAAGGCGCGCCAAGCGGTGCAGCTCTTCGATGTCATCGAGACGCTCGACCGACCGAAGCTCGCCCGCGCCTTGGCGGAGGCGATGGCGCGGGAGGGCTGCGAGGTCTCCTGCTTGATCCAAGTGAATACCGGGCTTGAACCCCAAAAAGCGGGCGTTGCGCCTGGGAACATGCCGGCCTTGCTGGGGGAGGCGACGGCCCTTGGGCTCAAGATTGATGGGTTGATGTGTATTCCGCCGGTCGATGAGCCGGCTGGGCCACACTTTGCCCTGCTGGCAAAGCTCGCGCAGGCACACAGGCTTTCGGTCTTATCCATGGGGATGAGCGCAGATTTCGAAACGGCAATTGCATTTGGCGCGACCCATGTGCGGGTGGGGACGGGATTTTTCGGCGCCCGGCCGGCCGTATAGTCAGCCCTCGATCTCGAGAAGACTGTCTGGCGTCGCCGCCATGAGCGCGGTGGTTAGGTCGGCCAGGGTCAGGGCGATGCAGCCTTCGGTGGGCTTAAACCCCTCTCGGGCGATATGGACGAAGATCGCGCTGCCAAGCCCAGGGACAGGTGGATCATCATTGTGGCCAATTTCGACGATGAGGTCATACACCTCATCGTCGCGCCAGAGACGCTCATGGGAGGCGCGATAGGGCAGGCTGACGGGCCGATTATAGAGCGGGTCCGCGGGGTCGTCGCACCATCCATCATGTGGACGCAGGGGAACAAGGGGAAGCGCGGTCTGGGGCGGCGCCAGGCGGTCTGGCCGGTAATAGACACGGCGCAAGGGCCAAACGCCGATGGGGGTTGCGCCATCTCCTTCTTGTTTCTGATCGGCGGCGATGCGCCCCCCTTTGCCTTCAGCCAGGGGGAAGCGCTGGGCGCCCAGCGCCAAACGTCCATCTTTGCGAGCGACCCAGCGCGCCATGATCCGTCTACCTCTCGCAAAGTTGACCAAACGTCTTTTCCAATTGAAATAGAATTGTCTAAAGACCGCCGCCAGGTCAAAACAGGAACTGCAGGAGACGCCGATGTCCGCAATCAAAACCATATTATTGGTGGATGACGACGACGATCTGCGAGAAGCCCTCGCCGAACAACTCGAAATGCATGCCGAGTTCAACACGATGCAAGCGCCGAATGCCACCGAGGGCATGAAGCTGGCGTCGAATGAGCGAATCGATCTCATTCTGCTCGATGTTGATATGCCGGACATGGACGGACGCGAGGCCTGCAAGCTGATGCGCAAGAACGGCATTCACGTGCCTATCGTGATGCTGACGGGACAAACCGGCGACGCCGACACGATTCTCGGTCTTGAGTCCGGCGCAAATGATTATGTGACGAAGCCGTTCAAATTCTCGGTTTTGCTCGCACGGGTCCGCACGCATTTGCGGAGTTTCGAGCAAAGCGAAGATGCTACATTCCAGATCGGACCGTATGAATTTCGCCCGAGCATGAAACTGCTCACAGATTCCAGCGACCGAAAAATTCGCCTGACCGAAAAAGAAACAAACATTCTGAAGTTTCTCTATCGGGCCGGCGGCAAGCCTGTCGCGCGCGACAAGCTGCTCGCCGAAGTGTGGGGGTACAACGCCGCGGTCACGACCCACACGCTGGAAACCCATGTGTACCGCCTGCGTCAGAAGATTGAGCCAGATCCATCAAACGCGCGGCTTCTGATGACCGATAGCGGAGGCTACCGCCTCCAGGCCTAGCCGCTGGTCATGCAGAATGCATTGAGCTTATTACCGTCCAGGTCTCTAAAATAGCCGCCATAGAAGCCGCTATCGCCCCGTGGGCCAGGCTCTCCTTCGGACGTACCGCCGAGGGAGAGCGCCAGCTCGTAAATCCGCTTCACTTGATCCGGATCCTTTGCCTGGAGGGCGACCATCACCCCATTGCCCACGGAGGCCGCATTGCCATCAAACGGCTTTGTCAAACCGATGCCCGCGCCGCCGCCAAATTCCCCCCAAGCGATAAAGCCATCGGCTTCGCTGCCCATCATACGGCCGACGCCCAATTCCTTGCCGATGGCGTCGTAAAACGTCGCACCGCGCTCAAGATCGTTCGTTCCCAAGGTTACATAGCCAATCATCGTTCGTCCTCCTTGACGCGAACAATACCAGAACAAACCGGCGAGTCCACAAAAAGTTAACTGCCATCGCGTGTGGTCGTGCGGCCATGGGTTTCCTAGGCTCGCCAAGGGCCAGGGTGTTTCATTTGTGAGGGATCGATCGATGAAGTTTAGGACGAGCGTTATCTGTCTTCTAGCGGCGAGTCTGGGCGCCTGCTCGGTGGCGACGGGGGCCGCAGTCGGCACCGCGAAAATCGCCGGCGGCGTTGCGGTGACCGGCGCAAAGGCAACCGCGCAGGGCGTTGGTGCCGGGGCTCAAGCCGTCGCCAATGCCGCGACGTCGGATGTTTCGGATCGTACCCTCGCCCACCGAGCCGCGCTCGCCACCGGGGAAGACCGCCGGTCGATTGAGGTGGCGGATCGCTACACCGATGGAGCGCGAACCGATTTTATGGCGACGGGCGCAAGCGGTTTGACCTATCGGTGCGCCGTCGTGGAGATTGATGAGATCGTGTCCGACGCGAGTTGCGTGCCGGCGGACGTGATCTCATCAATCTCCACGACGGCGCACCGATAGGTCAAACCGCTTGCG
>JBCAWP010000103.1:0-8545 GCA_038534535.1 Pseudomonadota bacterium | reverse complement strand
CGCGCCAACGAAAGAACAAACAGCACCGCCTAGAACGAGAACGGATTGACGGGCTCCAAACCGAACGAGCCCTTCGGGTTTGAGATATCCCCCCGAAGGAATTCAAGATGAAGGTGTGCGGCACTCGTGTAAGCACCGGAACTCCCAATCGGCCCGAGCACCTGCCCCTGTGACACGCGGGCACCTCTTGCAATACTCGGCGCAAATCGCTTCAGGTGGGCCGATCGCGTGTAGATACCTCCACCGTGGTCGATCACGATCATATAGCCGTAATCATCGCGATAGACGGCTTCGACAATGGTGCCGTCGGCAGCAGACAAAACGTCACCATTTTCCTTGGTGTAGTAATCGACGCCCTTATGCAGCCGACTCGACGCGCCCCTGGGACCGAACCCGGATGAAAGGCAGGAGCGGGTCGCTGGTGCGATGAGGAGCTGCACGCCGTCGATCGTGACCGTCGGTCGAAAGTCGATCACGATACCGTCGCCATCTGCAGGCGGCGCATTTGAGACGCTGGTGGCACAGATCCGCAACGCGTCACCCGCATTGGTGACCACTTCCGGCTGGGGCGTCCGTGTTTCAGGACGCGGTGCCCGATCATCGCTCGGCTCGATCGGATCTGCAGGGGACGAGACAGCCGAGACGTCAATTCGGTTCGTCACCCACTCCAAATTGACCGACGACCCAGTCTCATCTCCATACGCCTCGTCCACATCTTCTCCGAACGTCGCGAAGAAGTCTTCAGTGACTTGTTCGAGTTCAAAGAAAGCATCACGGCCACGCGCGCCCGCCGCTTCCAGCGATTGCGGCGATAAGATATCTGCCCCGAAGAGGTCCTCTGCGCCCGTCCGGATTCGCTCCGGCACACCGAATACGGCGCCAATGGCCCATCCGATCAGGAAGACCAACAAGCTGATCGCAGCTCGGCGGACCCATCCAAACATTGGCTCTGCCCCTCACAACGCGCCCTTCATTCAGCCGCGGAAAGACAATGAAGTCCAGACGTAATCAGGCAATCAATGGGCTTCAGCCCAGCTCGCACCGGCGCGCGCATCAACATCGAGAGGCACAGATAGTTGCAATGCCGGAAGCGTTGCCTCTTCCATCGTGTCCTTCACAAGCTTAATGGTCGCATCGGCTTCATCTTCAGGCACTTCGAAGATCAGTTCGTCATGGACCTGAAGCAGCATCCGCGCTCTGAGGCCCGCATCCGCCAGCGCCCCTGGCATCCGGATCATGGCGCGTTTGATGACATCTGCGGCCGAGCCTTGGATGGGCGCATTTATCGCCTGACGCTCAGCAAAGCCACGGGATGGGCCCTTTGCATTCTTCAGGTCGATGTTCAATCTGCGCCCAAAAGCTGTGGCGACATAGCCATGCTCGGTCGCGAAAGCCTTGGTGTCATCCATATAGGTTCGGATGCCCGGAAACTTCTCGAAATAGGACTTGATATAGGCCGAGGCTTCATCGCGGGGGATCGAGAGTTGGCGCGCGAGCCCGAAAGCCGAAATGCCGTAAATGATCCCGAAATTAATGGCCTTGGCGCGCCGGCGCACCATGGGGTCCATGCCCTCGATGGGCGTGTCGAACATTTCACTCGCCGTCATCGCATGGATATCGAGCCCCTCGCGGAAGGCGTTTCGAAGGGCTTCGATCCCAGCGATGTGGGCGAGGAGCCGAAGCTCAATCTGAGAATAGTCGGCCGAGACGAGAACATGCCCCGGCTCCGCAATAAACGCTTCCCGGATCTTACGACCTTCCTCTGTCCGCACCGGAATATTCTGGAGGTTTGGATCTGAGGACGAGAGCCGGCCGGTCTGGGCAGCGGCCATCGCGAAGCTCGTATGCACACGGCCCGTGTCCGGATTGATCGCCGCCTGTAGCGCTTCAGTGTAGGTCGAGCGGAGTTTCGAGAGCGCCCGCCAGTCAATGATCGTCTTCGGCAGGGCGTGACCTTCAGCGGCCAAGTCCTCTAGCACATCGGCGCCTGTCTGCCAGGCGCCAGTCTTGGTCTTCTTGCCGCCAGGCAGCCCCATCTCCCCAAAGAGGATCTCACCGATTTGTTTCGGGCTGCCAAGATTGAATTCATTGCCCGCCTGGTCATAGGCCTCGGCTTGGAGGGCGGCCATTCTCTGGGCAAAGTCTGAGGACAGCCGCGACAGCACATCCCGATCGACTTTGATACCTTCCTTTTCCATACCCGCAATGACAGGCACGAGCGGACGCTCCAACGTCTCATAAACGGTCGTCACTCTGCGCGGCGCAAGATCCGGCTTGAAGAGATGCCAAAGGCGTAGGGTGACATCTGCATCCTCAGCGGCGTACTCCGTCGCCTTGTCCAAGGCGACTTTATCAAACGTCACCTGGGATTTACCGGTCCCGGCCACTTCCTTGTACGCAATCGGCGTGTGGCCAAGATACCGTTCCGACAGCGTATCCATGCCGTGCCCATGGGTGCCCGCATTCAAGACAAAAGAGAGCAGCATTGTATCGTCGATGGGACCCAGATGAATTCCAACGCCTTCAAAAACGACTTGGTCGTATTTGATATTCTGGCCGACCTTTAGAATGCTCGGATCCTCCAGAAGCGGCTTTAAGGCCTCTAGCGCCGCTGCCATCTGGATCTGGCGCGGCGGATCAGCGCCGAACATATCGCCATTACCAGGGCCACTTTCCGGATCCACATGGGCGAGTGGGACATAGCAGGCCTCATTCGGCGCCGTTGCGAGGGAAATCCCAACGAGTTTCGCGGCCACCGCATCGAGACTGTCCGTCTCCGTATCAACCGCGACGACGCCCGTCGCCTTTGCCCGCTCGATCCAGACCTCTAACGCGTCGAGGTCGCGCACAGTTTCATAGGCCGACCTGTCGACGCCTTGTGTCGCTGGGGTGTCCGCTTCGATCAGCCCATCCATTTCCATGGACTCTCGCACGCGGCGCGTAATTGTCCGAAACTCCATCTTCTCCAGAAACGCCATCAATTGGTCTGGATCAGGATCGTCGACCGCCAGGTCTTCCAAGGGCACCTCGACCGGGACATCATCTTTCAGTGTGACGAGGGTCTTGGAAATCCGCACCTGCTCAGCATGATCAATCAACGTCTGGCGGCGCTTTGGCTGTTTGATCTCTTCGGCTCGCGCCAGCAGCGTTTCGACATCTCCATATTCATGGATCAGCTGCGCGGCAGTCTTAACACCGATGCCTGGAGCGCCGGGAATATTGTCGACACTGTCACCAGCTAGCGACTGAACATCGACCACTCTGTCCGGCGTCACGCCGAACTTGTCCTTTACCGCCTCTAGACCCATCGTCACATTCTTCATCGTGTCGAGCATCACGACCCGGTCGGACACGAGCTGCATAAGGTCTTTGTCGGACGAAACAATCGTGACGCGGGCGCCCTTGGTTTCGGCCTCTCTGGAATAGGTCGCAATCAGGTCGTCGGCCTCGTATCCTTCTTGCTCCAGGGCATGGGCGGCAAAGGCAAGCGCCGCTTCGCGCACGAGGGGGAATTGCGGTCTTAAATCTGTTGGGGGTTCATCGCGGTTCGCTTTATAATCCGGATAGAGATCGTTGCGGAACGTGTACGAGCTCTTATCAAAGACGCAGGCGAAATGGGTTGGCCGATCCTCGCCCTTCAGCTCTTCGAGGAGCTTCCAGAGCATATTACAGAATCCGGACACGGCCCCGACCGGCAGACCATCTGATTTTCGCGTGAGCGGCGGAAGCGCGTGATAGGCGCGAAAGATATAGGCCGATGCATCGACCAGGTAGAGATGGCTGTCTTCGTTGATCGGGGCTGAGGGCATGGCCGGTGTTCCTTTTGCCGAGGTGGTCTAGCGCGGCGTGGCGGCCGAGAAAAGCGTGGCGGGGGCGATAGCGGGTCCATCGCGGCTGAGCGAGTCGCATGAGATGACCGCTTGGCCGTGAACCGACGGGGTGCCGGTCCAAATAGAAACGGTCCTTTTGGGGGCCGTGGCGGTATCCGGCTTTAGAGATCGTCACACCAGAGATGATCAGTTGACGTTAGGGAAGCCCGCTATGTGCTTGTTCCAGCAGGATTAATAATCGCTGGACAAGCAAGCCCTCCGCACAATTATTATTTAGTATTATTCAAATATAAAATGCCAAATATTTGAGTCATGACTCGAATTTAAACATTGGTTCCTTGTGTGTTCCATAATCAACACACCCCACTTTTGTTAAAGTGCGTCCGGCACTTAGAGTAGGAGGACGTAAAGACATGCCAGACACATCTCAAACACTTGAATATACCGGAAAAGAGGCAGGAAGCGCGGGGGACGATCTGGTCTCGTCCCAAGCTCAGACGAATGGCCGGGCGCCCCAAGGGAGCGACGAAAGCTATCTGGTTGAAGAATCAGTCGGCGAGGAAATGGTGGGGCTTGAGACCGTCGGTCTCGAGGCGTTTGACGGCGCCACAGCGGATGACAGCGTCAGTTTTACAAGCACTGGCGGTGAAGCGTTCCTGACTGAAGCCGCGCCCGCGCAATTGCAGCGCCTTCCCGAGGCCACCGAAGATGCGGCTCGCGACTTCGAGGTGGAGTTTGCCGACGGTGCCTGGGAGACCGAGTTCGGTGCAGAAACCCTGGCCCCCGAAACGGAGGCGCCGGCGATGGAACTGCTGCCGCCGATTGGTGCGGCGATGGACGGGCAGGAGCCGGAGTTCATCGGTGCGATTTTGGGCAAGGTATTGCCGGTCGTGGCCTCAGCTGGGCCGAAGTTGCTGGGCGGCATATTCAAGAGACTTCGTCGCCGAACCCGTCGTAGAATCAGGCGTTCCAGAACAAGCGCCGATCCGCTGAAGGCATTGCTCGCCCAATTGTTGGCTAAGCTCGAAACGACTGGGGAGTTCCAGCCGGCCGATGCGGAGGCATTTGGTGCCGAAACATCCGCCGAAGCTGCCGTCGCCGAGGAGGTCGCGTCCGTCCTGGAGGTCATTATCGGCCGCGATGATCGTATGCGGATCCGCAATACGCGCAGAAGTCCTTGGAAGCGGTATTGCGCCCTGCGGATTACCATGGGCGGTCGAACCTATGTCGGGTCCGGGTGCCTGACGAGCCGGAACACGGTTCTGACCGCCGGTCATTGTGTGTACATGCACGGCAAAGGATGGGCGAGCGAGATCGAGGTTATTCCGGGCTCTGACGGTCGCACGCGGCCTTTCGGTTCCGTGAAGGCGACGTCGTTCCGCAGCGTCAGCGGATGGGTCAGCGGGCGTCGCCCGGAATATGACTATGGATGTATCAAGCTAACACGGGATGCATTCAGCGATCACGCACTTGGCCATTTCGGCTATGCGGCCTTTTCCCAGGATGTCCTGCTGTCGCGGAGGGCTGTGCTCGCGGGATATCCGGGCGACAAAGCGTTTGCCGAGCTGTGGGGTATGAGCCGCCGGATCAAACGGGTGCGCCCGCGCCAGTTGCACTACGATATCGATACGATGGGCGGCCAGAGCGGCTCGCCGGTCTACATCAAACGCAATGGGCACCGCTATGTTGTCGGTATTCACAATTACGGCTCGGGCGGCGGCAATATGGCGACGCGCATCACGCCGAGCGTGTTCAAAAACATTAAAAAGTGGAGCTCGGAATAAACAGCTCGCTGCGTTAGGATCTGACCATGAGCGCATTCTTGCAAGGCGTGGTGGTATCGAGTGACGGGACGCCGGTCTCGGGAGCGGCCGTGATGATTACGGCTGCTCCAGAGCCCGTTCCGGACATTGCCATCATCACAGACTCCCATGGCGAATTCATGCTCGAGAACTTACCTGCCGGGCACTACTCGCTTGAGATTGCGGCCCGCGGCGATATCGGTCGGGCGGACATCGAGCTCTACGATCTGTCGATGACGGAAGTGACGATCAATCTGATCGCGAAGCCCCAGCCTCGGCCTCTTAGGGAGCAACTCGCTCCGGATATCGGGGTGCTATTGGAACCCAACACGGCAGACCCCACGCTCGATCCGTTTGCAGTACTTGAATATGATCCCGATACTGAAATCGTTGCTCCGGAACCCGATGAGCGAGATTCCGAGCCGCAGATCTTGACGCCAAAAAAGTCACCAAAGACGAAATCGACAAAGAGGAAAACTGCCAAGTCTGCATCAAAATCCACGACAGCTAAGCGAAAACCGAAGTCGAAATCCCCCGACGATTGATCCCAAGCGAACCGTCATCGCCGCCCACTGCATTCTTTGCAGAACTGTTGTATATTCAACGGCATATGAAAATCTTGGGAGGACTACATGACGGACGTAACCACAGGGGCACCTGGTACCCCATGGCACTTATGGGTGATTGGGGGCGTTACGCTTCTTTGGAACCTCATGGGCGTGGTCGACTTTGCGATGACGCAAATTCAGTACGAGCCTTATATGTCCCAGTTCACTGAGGCTCAGCTGGAATACTTCTACGGCCTGCCTGCTTGGGCAATCGTGTTCTGGGCGTTCGGCGTATTTGGTGCCTTTATTGGTAGCGGCCTGCTCCTCTTGCGAAACAAACTGGCTGTCCACGCTTTTGCTCTCTCGCTCCTCGGCATGATTGTAACCACGGTGTACGGATATGGCTTGGCGGACGGTCTGAAAGTCAGCGGGACAGGTGCCCTGATCTTCTCAATTGTTATCGCTGTGATCGCGATCTTTCTTCTGGTCTACGCACGCGCCATGGCCAGCCGCAGCGTTCTGCGCTGATCTAGAGAACAAGCGGCGCAATAAAATAGCCCACGACGGTGATGATCGCGGCGCCAATGATGTTCACACGAACACCCGCGCGCATCATCGCCGACACGGGAACGCGGTCGGTTGCGTAAATGATCGCGTTCGGGGCCGTCGCGACCGGCAGCATAAACGCGCATGACGCAGCAACCGCAGCTGGGCCAAGCATGCTTTCCGGCGCTGCACCAATCGCCGTCGCGAGGGCACCAAGGATCGGCGAGAGTGTCGTCATCGTGGCCACGTTCGACGTGAGCTCCGTCAGGAAGATCACCAGGAGAACCACCGCGGCAACGAAGACGATGGGCGGCAAAGTCGATAAGGCAGCCAATTGATCGCCGATCCAGGCGGAGAGGCCGGTACGCGTGATCGCCTGGCCGAGGCTGATGCCACCGCCAAACAAGACGAGCACGCCCCAGGGCAGCTTAACCGCTTCCTCCCAAGTCAAAAGCGTCCGCCGAGCCGCACCGCCGGCTGGCACAAGGAACATGGCAATAGCGCCCGCGACCGCGATACCCATATCCGAGACCCGTCCGATCCACCCGATACCTGCCTCGCTCGTCGCAGCTTGGACCGGAACACGCGCGACCCAGCAGAGCGCCACGATGCCGAACACAATCGCGGCCCGGGTCTCAGGCGCTGTGATCGCCCCGAGTACCGCCCGTTGCCGACGCACTTCCGCATGCGCCTCTTCGGCATCAGATCGCGGGGCGAGTCCTCGGGTCACTGACCACCAGGCAACCGGGATCAATCCGACGAGCGCCGGCACACCAAAGGCCATCCATTGGGCATAGCCGATTGTCGCGTCCGCATTGGCTTCCAGCCATTGGATAGCAATGAGATTGGTCGGCGTCCCGATCGGGGTCGCCACGCCGCCGATCGAGGCGGCGTAACAAACACCCAGCAACAAAGCGAGCGTGAAGCGGTCATCCTCACCCCCGAGGGCGGCGGCAGCCGAGAGAGCGATCGGCACCATCATGAGTGTCGTCGCCGTGTTCGAGATCCACATGGATAAGAGAGCCGTCGCCGCCATGAAGCCGAAAACGAGACCGCGCTGCCCCCCGCCGAGGGCAGACACGATCGCAAGCGCGATGCGGCGGTGCAGCCCCCAGCGTTCGATACCGAGTGCAATGATAAACCCGCCAAGCAGGAGCAGCACGATGGGGCTCGAATAACCTGCTGCCGCTTGGCCCGGACTTCCCGCGCCGAGGACCGGAATGAAGACGAGCGGGAGAAGGGATGTCGCCGGGATTGGGATCGCTTCAGTTGCCCACCACACGGCCATCCAGGCGAGGAGCGCAGCGACGCCCCAGGCCGACCCGTCGAGCCCTGCCGGAGGCCCCGCAATGACCAAGCCCGCCGCGAGCACCGGTCCGAGCCATAAGCCTGTTTGCTTTACGATGCCCGCTCCCATGGGCGCTGACACAAGCGTGTGCCCAGATAATGGTCAAGCCAGTCACGCAGATTCCACTTAGACGATGACGCGCGCTAACACGGTGTCTTCACTACACGCGGCCCTTGCAAGTTTCCGCGAGCGCCCCCAAGTCACGTCAGCAAGTTCGTCAGGTGTTTCAGGGTTCGGATTCACGTATGCCCAAAAGAGATTATTACGACATTCTCGGCGTCGACCGCGGCGCAGATGACAAGGCGCTGAAATCTGCCTATCGAAAATTAGCTCTCAAATACCATCCAGATCAGAATCCAGGCGACGCCGAAGCCGAAGCGCACTTCAAGGAAGTCGGTGAAGCCTATGGCGTGTTGTCAGACCCCGAAAAGCGGGCAGCCTATGACCGGTTTGGCCACGCCGCATTCGATG
>JBCAWP010000102.1:0-8656 GCA_038534535.1 Pseudomonadota bacterium | reverse complement strand
CTGGCTTTGCAATGCTGGGAGAAAACGAACTGACTGCCCACGGCGAACCCGGCCCGGGTTTGACCGAGCTCGCGGAGCTTTGGGTCAAGTTTGCGGTCCGGCGATCGATAGAACCGAAACCCTTCCGTTGTGTGCTTGAACGCGTCGGGGACGGTTGCGAAAACCGTCCACCAGTTTCCTGGCGTGCCTGTGGCGGTGCCGGGCTCGGCCACCGGATCCCGATCATCAAACAAGCGATCGAAAATCGCGTTCGCATATGCATCGGCTTCGGCCCGGCCGGCCTGTCTTAATCGGGGCATCGAACAACCTCCTCATTACGTTGATCTGCAAAGTATTCCTGCCTTTGGAGACAGTGAACAATATTTACAACGGGTTGATCGGTCATCGGCCTACGGTAAAAAAACGCGGGAATTGGTATGAATTCACGGTCACCGGCGGTATAAAAAGTTCGGGACAATGTAATCGGGTGAAGGAATGGGCTCTGCTGTCGATGCCTTGATCGATGCTGCATATGCGACGGCGCTAGACCACCGCGTGAGCAAGGCGTTTGCGGCGGCATATCAGGCGATCGTTAGCGAGGGGACCGAGGTCGACACTCTGTCCGGACATATCTCGCGGGCCCGCGAAATCGCTTCCTCACGAACAGCTGTGAGCCGCCTTGACCTTCCAAACTTCACAGTCTGCGCCGTGGGCGGCGTGATGGGGCTGACGACCCCGGATCTCAAAAAGCTGACGGCGCCGGTCGAGCGCGTGAATGTCCCCGGCTATGGAGAACTTCAGTCCCCCCGTGACTGGCGCCATGTGGTGCAATGGGCGATGGACGGCTTGCCGCCAGCAAACTCAGATGGGGTTTTCGCAACCCTCGTCTATACTGATGGCGAGCGTCATCACGCGGTATTTCGCAACGGTCGAACCAATCCCGCCGACCCGCCGAAATTGCGGATTGTTTTTCCATCTGTCAGTGCGGCCGGCGGAGATCTGAACCCCGACGTGCTTCAGCGCATGCTGGGTCTGACAACGCGCCAGTCGCAAATTGCGCTGCAGATTGCCAAAGGGGCAAGTGCTGGCGAGATCGCGAAGAAGATGGGGATCCGCGTCCACACGGTCCGCGACCATGTCAAATCGATCTATGAACGCACCGAGGTCAACAAGCAGACGGACCTGGCAATGTTGATCGGTGAGCTTGGCCTGATGGCCCGGACCCTGGAATCGGCGGAGGAGACGGGGGGAGCAGAAACTGGCCAAGCGCTCCGTCGCATGACGAACTTCTTCTGGCGTTCCGATGGCCGGCGGATCTGCTTCAGCGATTGCGGCGATCCATTTGGCCGCGTCGTGTTGAAAACACACTCGTCTTTTGGCGGCCGCTGGGTTTGGGAACCTACCGCGCAATTGCTCAGCCAGTTCGGCATTCGCCTCCTCATTGTGGAGCGGCCGGGGGTTGGGCTCACCGATCCATCCCCAGGCGACCGGGGCGGCGACACGGTGTCCGATGCGATTGCGCTGCTCGATCATCTCGGGATCGACAAGGCCTACGGGCTTGGCACGTCCGGTGGGACGTTCCACGCAGCGGAAATGGTGGCCGCCCATCCTCATCGGTTCACGGGCGCTGCATTCCTGTCACCGCGCGCCTTCGAGGTCGGTCCGCCGGAACCCGATGATTATGTGGCGCAGGTGTCAAACCTGCCGCTGGATGCTGGCGCGCTTATTATGGAATCCATGGCGGCGAGCCAAACCGATGAAAGCTGGGAGACCGGCATCCGAAATGTGTTGGATGTGAATTCCGTCGATATTGCCGCCCTCGAAGATCAGGCCTTGATGGCGATGCATGTGCGCCAACAAAAGAGCGCCATTATCAATGGTTTCGAGGGCCAGCTGATGGAATGGCGGGACTATGGCACATCGCGCCAGCCGCCCGCCTTACCGGACCTCCCATACTCCGTTATTGTCGGGCGCGACGACAATTTAGCCTATGTCCAGGACGGCGCGCGGGACTGGTCGGACCGCCTTGGATGCGCTCCCATCGAAGTGGACGGCGCGGGTCATCTTCTGTTTTTGACCCATACGCGCGAGGTCCTCGCGGCAGCCGGCCTCGTGGCAACACCTTAAGTCGGTGGGCCTTTCAGGGGCAGGACCGTGCGGCAGAAGACAATTGCGCTGGCGTCGCGTGCGCGCTAATCGCCTGACATGTCTGCACAAACTGCAAGTAAACGGAAAACCGTTCGGGATATCGCCGCGGCCAAGGGGGGGACACCGCTTGTCTGCCTGACGGCATATTCGGCGCCAATGGCCGGGCTTCTGGACCCCTATTGTGATCTTCTTCTCGTGGGCGACAGCGTCGGCATGGTCGTCCACGGCCTGCCATCGACTGTGGGTGTGACGCTGGAAATGATGATCATGCATGGCCAAGCCGTGATGCGGGGCTCCAGCCAGGCATTTGTGGTCGTCGATATGCCGTTCGGCTCGTATGAGACGAACCCGGACCAGGCGTTTCTCAATGCGGCTCGGGTGATGCAGGAGACGGGCTGCCAGGCTGTGAAGATCGAGAGTGGGACCTATGCGGGCGCCCAGATCGCGCATCTCGTGGCGCGAGGCGTTCCAGTCATGGGCCATGTTGGCCTGCGTCCCCAAGCGGTGAACGTCGATGGCGGCTTTCGCGCCAAGGGCCGCACGCAAGCGGGATGGGCGCGGGCTGTTGAAGAGGCGGTAGCCGCCGATGAGGCCGGCGCCTTTGCCATCGTCGTCGAAGGGGTTTCTGCGGACCTTGCCGCAGAGATTACAGGCGCTGTGTCCTGCCCGACCATCGGGATTGGGGCATCGCCCGCCTGCGACGGGCAAATCCTCGTGACCGATGACATGCTCGGCATGTTCGACTGGACCCCAAAGTTTGTCCGCGAGTTTGCCAATCTGCGGGCTGAGATTTCGAGCGCGGCGGCAGCCTACAAAGCGGCGGTGGTCGCACGGCAGTTTCCTGGAGATGCTGAGACCTACAAACTGCCAAAGCCGGGCGCTTGACCGCACCGGTCCGTTGCGGGCGACAGCATCAACGGGTTAGGGTCCGCGCAGATTCCGAGATCCAAGATTTAAGGGACGAACGCGTTGAGCGATTTTTTTGAAGAGGTCGAAGAAGGACTTCGTCAGGACCGTGCCACACAGTTGTGGACGCGCTACGGCCCGTTTGTGTGGGTTGCTGCGATTGCATTGGTCGCGTTTGTCGCGTGGCGCGAGTATAGCGCCGGTGAGGCCGATCGCCGGCAAGCGCGCGCTGTGACCACCTTCGAAGAGGCTGTGTCGGCGCTCGAGGGCAATGAGTACGCCGCCGCTGAAGCCGATCTGACATCGCTTGCCGCGTCTGATAATCCGATTGCACCGCTGGCCGGCCATTTGCTGGCGCAGGTAGTTTACGAAGGCAATGGCGACGTCCAGGCGGCGATTGCCCGCCTGGAAGACGTGGTCTCGGCCCAGGAAGGCGAAGGTGTCCTGAGTGATCTTGCGCTGTTGAAAACCGGGTATCTGGCGGCGGAAAATGCGTCCCTGTCCGATCTGGAGACACGGCTCGCGCCTTTGATTGAGAAAGAAGGGGCGTTTGGGGCCCTGGCGCTCGAACTTATAGCCGCCAAGGCCTTTGCCGATGGCGACCTCGTCCGCGCGCGGGAGGAGTTTGGATATCTGCGATTTGCCGCGAGTGTCCCGCCGGGGGTTGTGCAACGGGCCGAGCAGGCCCTGTCTGTGATTCCGCTGCCTGAAGTCCCTGCAGAGGCCGAACCAGAGGCCCCCGCCGATCAATCTGAGGACCCTGTCCAGTAATGCGAAGATCATTTTCGAACCTTTCCGTCATCATCGTATTGAGTGTCCTCTTGGCGGGGTGCTCGATCTTCGGGGCTGAGCGTGAGCGGCGCCGGGCGGAAGAAGCCGAAGACAAGGCGGGGCGGATCGCTCTGGCGCTGGGCGATGAAACCCTGGAGCCTGATCCCGATATGGCAAACGTGGCGGTGATCTTGCCCGTGCCGAGGGAGATGACCGATTGGCCACAGGCCGGGGCAACGGCAAGCAAGGTCGTCGGTCACGTCGATGCCGCGAAGAACTTCGAGATTGCCTGGCGGGTGAAAGCCTCGGATGGCTCGAACCGGCGCTCGGCTTTGACAGCGCCGCCAGTCGCGAATTCGGACACGATCTTTGTGTTTGATAATGAGCAGACCGTCCGCGCGTTCAGTGTTGAGAATGGCCGCCGCAAATGGTCCGTCGATCTCGACTCCGGGTCTCGCCGCGACCGGCGCGGCCTTGGAGGCGGCATCGCTCTATCGAGTGATGTGCTCATTGCGTCGAGCGGGTTTGGCTTCGTGACGGCCCTTGATATCGAAACCGGCGAAGAGCTCTGGAAACGGCCGCTCGGCGCGCCTGTCATCGGGGCCCCAACGATCAAGGATGATCGGGTCTTTGTGGTGACCCAAAACAATGAAGTTTTCGCGCTTTCCTTTGATACGGGTGATGTGGAGTGGAGCGATCAGGCGATTGCGGAATCGGCCCGCGTGCTCGGCGCGCCGAGCGTGGCCGCGATCGAGGATTTGGTTGTCGCCCCATTTTCTTCCGGTGAGGTGATTGCCTATCTTGGCTCAAACGGGCGCCGGTTGTGGGTCGATGCACTGACGCGCACCGGCCGGTTCACGCCGATGTCCGCGATCAATGATATCGCCTCGCGCCCTGTGTTGAACGCGGGTCTTGTCTATGCCGCTAGCCAGTCTGGCCTGCTGACGGCGATCGACGGACGCAGTGGTCAGCGGGTGTGGGCACAGCCGCTTGGCTCCATCGAGGCGCCGGCTCTGGTCGGGGAGTATCTGTTTGTGTCGGGCGTTGACGGTCTCGTGGCGTGCCTTGTGGCGCAATCCGGCTCAGTGATTTGGACGCGGCAGTTGGAGCCCTTCAAAAAGAAGCGCCGCCGGCGTGGACGGATCACCTATGCCGGGCCGATCATCGCGGCTGAGCGGGTGATTGTGGCCTCCTCCGAAGGGGAGCTTATCGCGCTCTCAGCGCAGACCGGCGAAGAGGTGAATAGGCTTGATCTGAAAGACCCTGTTTTCCTTGAACCGATTGCGGTCGGTGACAAGGTGATCGTTCTGACCGATGATGGACGCCTGATCGCGATCACATAGGTCGCCTGGAACGGGTCTGCCATGCCTTTGAAAATTGCGATCGTGGGTCGACCGAATGTCGGAAAATCGACCCTGTTCAACCGTTTGGTGGGTAAGAAGATTGCCCTGGTGGATGACCAGCCGGGCGTCACCCGCGACCGGAAGGAATCCCCTGCACAGCTCGCTGGGTTGCCGCTCAACATCATCGATACGGCTGGATTTGAGGATGTGCACGACACCTCGCTCGAGGCGCGTATGCGGGCGCAAACCGAGGCGGCCATTGCCGAAGCTGAACTCGCGCTCTTCCTCATCGATGCGCGAGATGGCGTGACGCCGATGGATGAGCGGTTTGCTGAGGTCTTGCGCCGGGCCGACCTGCCTGTCGTGCTGGCGGCGAATAAGTGTGAAGGGAAGGCTGGGCTGCCGGGGCTCTATGATTCCTATGGGCTCGGCTTCGGCGAACCGGTTGGCCTGTCAGCTGAACATGGCGAAGGGTTTGCCGAGCTATTTGAGGCTGTTCGCGAGGCGATTGGTGAGGAGCGGTTTGCCGCGGCGTTTTCCGAGGTGGACGATGGCGAGGCCGATGACCGGGGCGATGATATTCTCCAGCGCCTTGCCGATATCGATATTGCAGACCCTGCCTTGACCGATGAAGCGCTTCAGGCGGCGATTGAAGCGGCGGGTGTCGATGCGCTCGAAACGCCTGTCGAGGTCAATAAAGACCGGCCCATCAAGCTGGCGATTGTGGGCCGCCCGAATGCGGGGAAATCGACGCTGATCAACACGCTTCTCCAAGACGACCGTCTTCTGACGGGGCCGGAGGCGGGCATCACGCGGGATTCTGTGTCCGTAGATTGGACCTGGCAGGACCGAACCTTTCGCCTGGTGGATACTGCCGGTTTGCGAAAGCGCTCCAAGGTTCAGGAGAGGCTGGAAAAGATGTCGACGGGCGAGACGATCCGGTCGCTCAAATATGCCGACATCGTCGCTCTAATCATGGATGCCGAAGACGCGTTCGAGAAACAGGACCTGCAGATTGCCGACCTGGTTGTGCGCGAAGGGCGCGGCCTGGTGCTTGTGATTTCCAAGTGGGACCTGGTGGCATCGCCGTCCGAGGCCTTGACCGAGTTCCGCGCTCGCGCCGCAGAAGCGCTGCCGAATGCAGGCAAGCCGCCGTTGATCACCCTGTCGGGCCTGACGGGTAAGCGGGTGGAACGGCTGATGCCGGCGGTTGTGAGCGCCCACGACAATTGGACGGCCAGGGTCAAGACCGGCGACTTAAACCGTTGGCTGCGATATGCAGTCGACAAGCACCCCCCGCCGACGGTCTACGGCAAGCCCATCAAGCCGCGTTACATGGCACAAATCAAAAGCCGCCCGCCGACTTTCGTGTTGATGGCGTCACGTGGGGAGCATATGCCGGAGCAGTACAAGCGCTATCTTATCAATGGATTACGGGAGGCTTTTGACCTCTTTGGCACGCCAATCCGTTTGATTGTGCGACAAAGCTCAAATCCATTTGCAGGCAAGCCCCGCGGAAAATCGCGCCAAGGTAGCTCTCGCTAACCCGTTCTTTACCGGATTTCTCCAACTGTAAAATTCTAATTTTCGACCTGGCTGCCCTAACGCTTTTGTTTAATTACAATGGGTATGGGCATGCGAGTAAGAGGAGATGGCGATGGCTAGGCCAGAATTGCCGCCGATCACGAACGATATTGATGAAGCCAAGACGCAGTTCGAAGAATTCGGACTAACCCGTCTCGGCGGCTGCTTGACCGATGAGCAAGTTCGCGCGATCCGAGCGCGGCTCGACGATCAGGCGCTTGCAGAGCGCCAGGCAGGCGTCGCGACGATTGAGACAGGCCGCGGCACCCATGATCTGAGCAAGGTTCAGGATGACGCGCCGAACCAGCGCGTCTGGGGTCTTTTGAATAAGGGCGATGAGTTCGTCGACCTCGCGATCAATCCGAAACCGATTCAAATGATGCGCCGAATTTTTGGTGAGTCCTACGGCCTTCGCCCGGGGCTCGCCGAAGCCTTCGGCATGGATGAAGTCCTTCTTTCCTCGCTGACGGCCAACATTGCCGGGCCCGGCGGAGAGAAGATGGATCTCCACATGGACCAGTTCTACATCCCGCCGTCGATCCCCTTTACGGCGGTGATCAACATTGTCTGGATGATAGACGAATTCACCGCGGATAACGGCGCGACCCTGGTGGCGCCGGGCTCCCACAAGGCCGAGAAGCCCCTTAAGTTCCTGAAGTATCCACCAGAAACGGCGCCGGCGACGGGGCCAGCCGGAACGGCATTGATCTTTGACGGCCGCCTCTGGCATGCGACCGGAGCGAACACGACCGCTGCGCCGCGCCGCGGGATCCTCGCCTACTATGCTCGCCCGTTTATTCGTCAGCAGGAGAACTACATGCTGACCCTCGATCGGGACGTCGCTGCGAAGTTTCCCGATGAGCTGAAGCGGATGCTCGGCCTCAAGGTTTGGCATTCCCTCGGCATGGTTGGCTGGTCGGCCCATGGGCATGTTCACAGTCTCACCGATACGGGACTGTCGCGCATGGAGCCCGAAGGCGCGCTTGAGCCGGCCGAGTAAGCCGGTCTGATTGCGCCGGAAACGGCTTCTACAAGCTGGCCGGGTGACGGCAGAGTTTTGCTAACCGATTGACCCAAATCGGGTTTGCCGGTCCGTTTTTTCGGCGCTGGGCTCTTTAGCTGTGCCGCAGATGGTGGCAGACACAACAGCAAAACAGGGAGACCTCATGCGCGAGATCGATCACTTCATATCGGGCCAAACGAGCCGCGGGCGTTCGGGACAGTTTGGCGATGTGTACAATCCGAACACTGGCGAGGTTCAGGCGCGGGTCCAGTTTGCAACCGAAGGTGAGGTGGACCAGGCCGTTCAAAGCGCGCTGGCCGCTTTTCCAAGCTGGGCGGCGACAAACCCGCAGCGCCGCGCGCGGGTCATGTTCGAGTTTCGGCGCCTCTTGGCAGCCAATATTGATGAGCTGGCGGCGCTCCTTTCATCGGAACATGGCAAGGTGATTGCGGACAGCCGCGGCGACGTGCAGCGCGGGATCGATGTCGTTGAGTTCGCCTGCGGGATTCCGCACCTCCAGAAGGGTGAATTCACCGAAGGCGCCGGGCCGGGCATCGACGTGTTTTCCATGCGCCAGCCTTTGGGGGTCTGCGCCGGCATTACACCGTTCAACTTCCCCGCCATGATCCCTTGCTGGATGGCCGCAGTCGCGATTGCGTGCGGCAATACCTTCATTCTGAAACCGTCGGAAAAAGACCCATCTGTGCCTTTGCGGCTGGCAGAACTGTTCCTGGAAGCCGGTGGGCCGG
Organism: Pseudomonadota bacterium; assembly: GCA_038534535.1. GTDB lineage: Bacteria > Pseudomonadota > Alphaproteobacteria > Caulobacterales > Hyphomonadaceae > CALLCD01. Next base: position 173 of record JBCAWP010000102.1, on the reverse strand, counting down.
AAGGCGTCCTCAATGTCGTGCATGGCGACAAGGTGGCCGTCGATGCGATCTTGACCCATCCGGACGTGAAAGCCGTCAGCTTTGTCGGATCGTCCGATATCGCCCAATATGTCTACGCCACGGGGACGGCCCACGGGAAACGCGTCCAGGCCATGGGCGGCGCGAAAAACCAC
>JBCAWP010000101.1:0-8795 GCA_038534535.1 Pseudomonadota bacterium | reverse complement strand
TGAAGGCCGAGACCGGGCGCGCCAGGCCCCTTCGCCAAACTCAAGGTCTGGCAAGAGCTTTGCCGCCTCGGCAATGAACGCGCGATCCTCTGCCTCAACGACCGGTTCGATGTCGCCATAGACGATCTCCACCCAGTCGCGGGCTTCGCCAATCGTGGCGCAATTCGCGCGCACCGTTTCCCAGAATTTCGGATCACGGGCCATTCGAGGATCGAGCGCCGTGAGCCGGTCTTTCACGGCCTCAAATGGCAACTCGTGAATATAGGTCGCGTTCAGCCCTCTGAGATCATCCTCATCGAAGCGAGCCGGTGCCCGCCCAATTTTCGAGAAGGAGAAGGCCTCCGCGAGGGCATCAAGACTGTTGCCGATCTCCACATTGTCGCTTGTTCCAAGCTTTGCCAGGAACGAGGCGATGGCGAGGGGTTCGACGCCTGACGTCCGCAACTGGTCCATGGAGAGAGAGCCGAGGCGTTTCGACAGCGCACTCCCGTCCGCCCCAACGAGCAAGGGCGTGTGCGCCATCTCCGGTGCCGTGCCACCGAGCGCTTCGAAGATCTCGATCTGCGCGCCTGAGTTCGTAACATGATCCTCTCCGCGCACGACATGGGTGATGCCGTAGGCAATGTCGTCGACGACAGAGGGGAGCGTGTAGAGGTAAGAGCCATCCTCACGGATAAGGATCGGATCGGATAGCGAACTCGTTTCGATGGCCTGGTCGCCGCGGACCAAATCCGTCCACGTCACCCGATCGCCCGACAGTTTGAAGCGCCAATGGGGTTTGCGCCCAGCTGCCTCCAGATCCGCTTTCTCTTCATCGGTCAGGTCGAGCGCGGCGCGATCATACACCGGAGGCCGACCGCGGCTGAGGGCAATCTTACGTTTGCGCTCTAACTCGTCCGGCGTCTCATAGCACGCATAAAGCAGCTCTTGGTCGCGGAGGGACTTCGCAGCCGCTGCATACTCGGCAAAACGGGCCGACTGGTTGAACGTGTCATCCCATTTCAGGCCAAGCCAGCTGAGATCGGCTTTGATGGCGGCCTCAAACGCCTTCGTCGAGCGCTCAAGATCGGTATCATCGATCCGGAGGAGGAACTTACCGCCATGGGATTTGGCGTAGAGCCAGTTGATGAGCGCCGTGCGCACATTCCCGACGTGGAGCTTGCCGGTCGGCGATGGGGCAAAACGAACAGTGACGGACATTGGTCGCACCCTTCTCGAAACTTCAGAACGCGTCTTCGACATCAAAACCACGTCCTTGTGAAGGGGAAGCGTGCGGAAACGCTAAATGCCCGTTCTCGAGACGTTTCACCCTTCGCGACACTCTGGAGACGCTAAAGCCAAAGATATCGCGGAGTTCGATTAAGTATTTCCAAACCCGATGACGGATTTGATGAGCGGCAGATTAGCCATGGTGACGATGCCAGGCGGTGCCGCGACCACATCTGGTATGGCATTTACCGCATGCATCGCGGTGGCGACAGACGCGGCCTGGACATGTTCTGCAAACGGCACATCGCGGCTAAAGCTCGCCAGATTCAGAAAGTGCACACGCTGGGACGGGTCACCCTCGAGGGTCAGGGTCCAGCCCATATCGGGCGTCGGCCAATGGTCCGGATACCATCCGCCAACGGTCCAGTAGGTGTCGATCTCAATCAGCGATTTTCCGCCGCGTTTGCCGGCCCAGGTCCAGTGTTGCGCACCGGCCGTCCCCGCCTTCAGTTCACGGTCGAAGATCTTTGCGTCTCGCGGTGCCGGTAGAACTTCGACCGTCGCGGTCACCTCTTCTAGTCCCGCATTTAGATGCTCGCCGACAAACCAGATCATCTCCTTGAAGATCCCGGAATTGAAACGGAGAAAGTCGTTCGTCTCTTCACTGACAGTCTCGACCGGCTCGCCAAAGCACATATTGTCGAAGGTGATGTGGGTGGACTCATAAAACGACCAGTCGGCCCGCTCCTGCAGAATGACATGGTCAACGCGGCGGGAAAATCCGGACAGCAATAGCGGCAGCGTGCCCGACAGGAGACCTGGGTTCAGCCCCGCGCCATGGACGCTCGCGCCGCCCACCTGGCATGCCCGCTCCAAACGCTGATAATCCGCTTCCGGCAGACCCCGCGGATTGAACAGAAAAGCTGTGGTGACGACGTTTTTACCGCTTTCCAGTAGTGCACACACCTCATCTAGGGAGGTGTTGCGGGGCATATAGGCGACGCAATCAGCGTCTATCTTGAGAATGGCTTCGAGATCGGTCGTCGCCTTGACCCCGCAGGCTGGACGGCCGGCAAGCTCGGCTGCGTCCGCGCCCTCCTTCTGGGTGTAGAAGCACTTGCACCCGACAAGCTCATAGGCCGGCGTATCGAGGATCGCGCAGATTGATTCCGTGCCTTGCGCGCCCGTGGCCCACTGAATGATTTTGAGGGGCTGTTTAGTCATCACGAAACCGGTTTGTAATGGGGTAACGGCGGTCACGGCCGAAATTCTTGCCGCCGACCTTTACGCCCGGCGGGGCCTGCCGGCGCTTATATTCGGCAATATAGACGAGGTGCTCAATCCGCCTGACAACGGCTTCGTCGTGGCCGCGGGCAACGATGTCGTCGAGGTCTTCCTCACGATCGACGAGGCCGCGGAGAATATCGTCGAGCACCCCATAGGGTGGCAGCGAGTCTTCGTCCTTCTGGTCGTCGCGTAATTCTGCACTGGGTGGCTTCGTAATGATCCGCTCCGGGATGACTTCACCCGCCGGCCCAAGTGCGCCTTTGGGCACCGCCGAATTACGCCAGCGCGACAGCTCGAAGACTTCTGTCTTGTAGAAATCCTTCAGGGCATTGTACCCGCCGCACATATCGCCATAGAGCGTCGCATAGCCCACAGCCATTTCAGACTTGTTGCCCGTGGTCACGACCATATGGCCGAACTTATTGGAGAGTGCCATCAGCGTCACGGCCCGCAGACGTGACTGGATATTCTCTTCGGTGGTGTCGGCCTGGGTTTCGGCGAACTGCTCGGCGAGCATGTCACCAAGCGCCGCGACACCTGGCGCAATGGAGATGGTGTCGTAGCGTACGCCGAGCGCCTTGGCGCAGGCCTCGGCATCTTCCAGGCTCTCCGCACTCGTATATTTCGATGGGAGCATGACACACCAGACCCGTTCTGGGCCGAGCGCGTCGACACAAATCGCAGCCGTCAGGGCACTGTCGATCCCGCCGGACAAGCCCAACACGACACCCGGAAAACGGGTCTTGTTGACATAGTCCCCAAGGGCGAGGACGGCTGCGCGATATTCAGCCTCCCACCCCTCCGCATCCGGATTACACCCCGTCCCGAGGTCGACAAATTGCTTTGTTTCCGCATCGAAGGTGACAAGCGCCTCGCCCGTCTCAAACTGGCCAACGAGACCGCACCGCGCGGCATGGGTCGAATTGGTGGCATAGGAGGCGCCATCAAAAACAAGCTCGTCTTGCCCGCCAACCTGGTTCACGAAGAGATAGGGCAGATTGAGGTCTGACCAGCGGTCGAAGGCGGTAGCACGCTCCGTCTGGATCGCCCGGCGCCAGGGCGAGGCATTAGGAGCAATCATGAGGTCGGCGCCGGCAGCCTTCAGGGCGCGCGGCACAGTTTCAAACCAGAGGTCCTCACAAATCGCGAGGCCGATCCGCACGCCTTTGTAGGAGCAGATGACAGCCTCGCCCGTGCCAGGCTGGAAATGCCGCTTCTCGTCAAACACGCCGTAATTCGGTAGGTCGCGCTTATCGTGCCGAGCTTGGATATCGCCGTCCGCAAGAAAAAAAGCGCTGTTGAACAAGGCCCCGGCTTCTGACCATGGTCCGCCGAGAATGATTGCCGGGCCATTTCGGGTCTCAGTGGCGAGCTCGCAGACGGCCTTCATGGAGAGATCGATGGCGCTCGGTTTGAGCACGAGATCTTCTGCCGGATATCCGAGGATAAAAAACTCGCTCAAGACGAGGAGATCCGCGCCGCCTTCAATCGCCTTCGTATAGGCCTCGCGGGCAAGTGTCAGATTACCTTGAATGTCTCCGACGACCGGATTGAGCTGGGCAGCGAGTATTTTGATGTCAGCGCTCATATCCGCTGCGCTTAGGCCGTTTTCACGCCGAAGACAATTGCGGCGCTATTGCGCAATTGTCCGTTCGATCCGCTCAGCGAGATCGATCGCCGTCAGCACGCTGCGCGCGGGGATCGGGCTCTCACGATCGCTGCGGCAAGCCTCAAAGAAAGCCTGGTCTGCTAGGAGGAGCGGATCGGCCGGTGCATCGGCAAAGTCCGCAGCGTACGGCGTCTCGCCTTCGACGGTAATCTGCCGCGCCCCAAAGTCCACCAACGCCTCGCCCTTGCGCCAGCCAATTCTGATGGTCCGTTGAGGGTGATCAGACAGTCGGCTGACCGACACATCGACAGCGCAAGACCCGGTGCTGAGACGGGCCGCGACCTCATCCATCTGGGGCCCAAGCTGCGCGCGTCCCCGGGCCGTTTCGAGCGTGATTTGTCGGTCGAGCATCAGGGCGAGCATGTCGAGGTCATGAATGGCGAGGTCCCAAACGACGCTGACATCAAGCGCGCGGCCATTCCGAGGTGGCAAAGAGTGCCGAACGAACTCAATGCGCTCAGGTGGCTCGGCCAGATCAAACAGGCTAAGGGCGTCGCAGATATACCGCTCCTGGTGACCGATTTGCAGGACGCGCTGTTTTGCTTCGGCGAGGTCGGCGAGCGCTGTCGCCGCATCGACGGACGTCGCCAGCGGCTTTTCCACAAGCACATGGCAATCGGCCTCTAGGGCGGCTTCGACAAGCAGGCTGTGGCTCGTCGCTGGGGTCGCGATGATGACGGCGTCGCTGGCGTCCAGAAGCGTCTCTAAGTCTTCGAAAGCGGTGACGCCATGGCGCCCGGCAACCGTCTCACCCCGAAGCGGATCGGCGCTAAAAACGCCCTGGAAGCTCACGTTCGGCGCCTCGGCAATCTTCGATGCGTGGTAGCCGCCAAAGACGCCTGCCCCCACCAGTCCCACTCGTAGTATATCGGTCAAAAGACTATCCTTCTTTCGCCATCCAGAAGCGCCAAAGGTCGCGTGCCCCTCTTCCATACCACCCGGTCACAAACAAGCGTGGTCGCGGCGAATTCGTGGAATCGTCCCGCTTTCGCTTGCCAGCGCCGAGACCTTCCCATAGCAAACCCCCAGGACATAAATTGAGGAGGATTGGCGACCATGAACCAGATAACATCGAAGGAATGGGCCCTCGCCAAACGCCCCGTGGGCGAACCCACATCGGCTGATTTTGCGATGAAAACCGTCGACGTCCCAGAGCCGAAGGACGGCGAAATCCAGGTGCGGAACACTTGGATGTCCGTCGATCCTTATATGCGTGGACGCATGATGGACCGGGAAAGCTATGTTCCGCCTTTCCAGATCGGAGAGACAATGCAAGGCGGCGCCGTCGGGCGGGTCATCGCCTCGGCCAATCCGAATTTCAGCGAAGGCGACCTTGTCTCCTCTATGGCCGGCTGGCGAGAGGCTTGGACGGCCGACCCCTCCATGGCCATGGCCATGAAACTCCCGGAAACGGGGCTCCCGGAATCGGCTTTTCTTGGCATTGCGGGCATGCCTGGGCTCACCGCCTATTCGGGGCTGCTTGAAATCGGCCAACCCAAAGAGGGCGAAACGGTTTTCGTGTCGGGCGCTGCCGGCGCGGTGGGGGCAACAGTTTGCCAGATCGCAAAGATCAAAGGCTGCCGCATCGTCGGATCTGCCGGCGGTCCGGAAAAAGGCCAGTTCCTGAAGGAGATTGGCGTCGACGAAGTCATCGACTACCGCGCCCATGGAGACGCCGACGCGCTGACCAAAGCGCTTTCGGAGGCGGCGCCAAAAGGCATCGATGTCTACTTTGACAATGTCGGCGGCGACCATCTGCAAGCGGCGTTGAACATCGCCAATCAAGGCGCGCGGTTTGCGCTTTGCGGTATGATCTCACAGTACAATGACACGACGCCGCGTCCGGGTCCGAACAATCTGATCCTGGCCGTCGGAAAGTCTCTGCTGCTGCAGGGCTTTATCGTGACCAACTATGCCCACCTGCAACCGCAATTCATCCAGGACATGGCTGGCTGGATCCAATCCGGCAAAATGCAGTTCCGGGAAACAGTGATGGAAGGTGTCGAGCAGGCGCCGGACGCCTTTATGGGCCTCTTCAAAGGCCAAAACCTCGGCAAAATGCTGGTCAAGCTCGCTTAATCAGGTACGGGACAGTTTTCGATGGCCGCGCTCTTTGATGCCATGATTATGGTCGACTGGAGCGCGGCCTCAAAGCCTGTGACGGGGCCAAACTCTATTTGGGTCGGCATTCTGGCTAAGGACGCCCGGCTGAAACCTGCTTTCACGGCGGTGAATCCAAAAACACGGCTCGACGCAACGAAATTCCTTAGCGAGATGATTGGGAAGCTGAACAGCCGCGGGGACCGCGTTCTCCTCGGGTTCGACTTCTCCCTCGGCTATCCAGCCGGCACAGCCGCCGCGCTTGGTCTCGATCTCGCCGATGCCGCCCCCTGGCAAGCCATGCACACCTATCTGGCTGGGCGGATGAAGGACAAAGCTGACAATACCAATCCGCGGTTCGCCGTCGCGGCCGGCATGAATTACACGATCAGCAAAGGCCCTTTTCCGTTTTGGGGCGCACCGGCACGGGACCAAGCCACCACGCTTTCCGGTACGAAGGGTGTATTCGGGGCCCAGACACTCCGGTAGTGTCTGGGCGACCGAGACCTATCTGAAATCGTCCGGCATCGCCCAGCCGAAATCTTGTTGGCAGCTTGCTTATACGGGCAGTGTCGGTAGTCAGTCCTTAACCGGCATTCCCCATGTCCATCGCCTGCGCGACATGCTACCAAATGCTCAGGTCTGGCCGTTTGAAACCGGCTTTCGCCCGCTGACAGAGGATGACCTCGACGGGACCCAAACCCTGATCTGTGAAATCTACCCATCGGCTGTCCCGGTGGAGCCTGAAAGTGGCGAAGTGATTGATCGGGCGCAGGTCCGCACGATCGCCCATCATTATTGGGAATTGGACCAAAGGGGTCGCCTCGGCAGCTATTTTGGCCCTCCGGATTCGCTTGACACGGGAATTTTGCCGCAAATTGAGGGCGAAGAAGGCTGGATTCTTGTGAAATAGCCCGTCATTGCTGGCTTTTTGCGTATCGACCCTCTACGAATCGTGCATCTTTCGCTCCCAACGGCTCCCTTGCCGTCAATCATGGAGGATTATCATGAACAAAGGGGAACTGACGAAAGCCGTGGCCACAGCCACCGGTCTGTCGAATTCCGAAGCTGGTACCGCCGTCGACGCTGTTTTCGACGCGATTGCTGGCTCCATCAAGAAGCGTGAAAAAGTGGCGATTGCCGGCTTTGGCACGTTCGAAGCTAAAACACGCGGCGCGCGTGAAGGCCGTAATCCGGCCACCGGTGAGACGATCCAAATCGCTGAGAAAACCTCAGCGGCGTTCAAGCCGGCGACGGCCCTGAAAGACCTCTAGGCTCTTTCGACCCTATTCCCCTTGGGGGACTGGATGGCGCGTCTCTCGCTGGGGGCGCGCCATTTTCATTTCGAGCACCACCCACTGGGCGATGCCGGCGACTAGCAAGGCTAGGCACGCCGCCTCCATCATTCCCTGGGCCCCCCGGCCATAGCTAATGCCGAGGAAGAAGCCCGCCGGAATCATGAGGGCAAAGAAGGACGCGATGTGAATGGCCGTCGGCACCCACACAACCCCCTGTGCCCGCAGCGCCATGGACGCCGTCGCCTGCAGCCCGTCAAAGGTCACGGCGAACGCCGCATAGATCATCAGCGCCGCGATCGCGGGCGCCAGCCTCTGTCCATCAATTTCGGCCACGTCGCTGACCATCCACAGGGCCACCTGGTCGCGGAAAATATAGATAAACAGGGCGAGGAATGCGCCGACAAGGAAGGTCGCCGCAACACCAAGTCTCGACGCGTCTTGAACGCCCTGGCGATTTCCTCGGCCAATTTGCTCGGCAACCCGCACGCTCGTCGCGGTTCCGATGCCAAGGAAAAACATAAAGCAGATTCCCATGACCTGGACGGCATAACCATAGACCGCATTCGCGGCGATGCTGATGAAAGCCGCGATTGTATAAGTGAGATTGAAGCCGCCCCATTCGGCAACATTTGAAGCCGCCGTGCCGCCGCCAACAGTCAATTGCCGCCGGGCTTCGTCCTCTGGTCCATCCTTCGCCGGCGCAAGCGCGGGCGTGAGCCAGAGCACGAACCCGATGAGCGCGATCGTAATCATCCAGCGGGATGTGACCGTTGCCCAGGCGACCCCCGTCGCGCCAAGTTGGGGAAATCCCCACCAGCCGAGAACAAAAGCGAGGTCAATCATCAGGTTGACCGCCACCCCGAAATAGGAGGTGAACGTGACGAGGAGCGGCCGGCGCAGGGCCTCAAGATAATAGCTGCAGACCGTTGAGAGTGTGAACGCGAGGAGACTGAAACTCAGTATCCGCGCAATGGCAGCGGTCTCATCGGCGAACTCAACCGGTGTCATCAAGTCGCTGATCGAATTGTTCGGATTGATCGTCACGAATAACAGGTGGAAAAGCGGCCCCGCCCCAAAATAGAGCAGCACCATCATCACGGCACCAAGCGGCAGGGCCCACAGCACGCCCCGCCGAAAGATCCGCCCCGATTGATCCTCCTCTTCCCGGCCAACGAGCTCCGAGGTCAGCACTTGGACCCCCAAAAGCAGCCCCATGCTGAACCCCAACGCGA
>JBCAWP010000100.1:0-8888 GCA_038534535.1 Pseudomonadota bacterium | reverse complement strand
TCTTGCCGTCTCAGCATGCGGCGGAGAAGACTCCAGTGTGACGAACGCTGTAAATTCCGAAGAAATACAAGTTTCTAGCGAGACTTCCTATGAAGCCCGATCGACCGAAACCACCCAAACAGCAGCCAGCGAAGCCTCTCCTACAGAAGCTTCGAGCGCCGCTCAATCGACCCCGGCGCCAGCGGCAACTCCACCAGAACCGTCCTCCGAATTTGCCAGCTTGCCTGCGCCTTACAATGAAGCGAATTTCGCCCGCGGACAGCGCACATGGCGCCTGTGTTCGTCATGCCACCTCGTCCAGGAAGGCGCCGGTCACTTAGTGGGCCCCAACCTCTATGGCATGTTCGGTCGTCAGGCTGGCGGTGCAGACGGGTTCTCCTATTCCAATGCGCTCGAAACCGCCGACTTTGAGTGGACACCTGAACAACTGGATGAGTGGCTCGCCAATCCGCGAACCTTCCTGCCCGGCAATCGTATGAGCTTTGCAGGCGTGCGCCGCCCGGACGACCGCACCGCGGTGATTGCCTATCTCCTCGTCAACGCGACGCCCGATACCGATGCCGAAGATCCCACCTCGGACGAGGGCTAGAACCGGCGCTCCAGCGAGAGAATAATCCCCGTTTCGCTGAACTGGCCTCCGAATTCCTGCCGGACGCCAAGGCCGAGATCATTTCGCCCGAACCGGCGCGACACCACCGTCTCTAGTTTGGCTGACTGCGCGTCGCCCGTCCCGGTCTCGAGAAACACCTTGTTCGTGACAAACCAGTTGCGCGCGACCTCTTGGCCGTAGCCGAATTCCAGGCGCTGTCGTCGACAATTGAAATGCTCGCGGATCGCCGCATCCGTAAAGAAGAACCAGTCCCGGCCCGCGGGCGTTCGGCCGCCGCCGCCAAATGACACCCGGGCCTCAACACCTGGCTCATCACAGCCATTCTGCGTGCCGCCGATCGCTTCACCGCCGACCACACCGCCTTCCACTGCGGCGAGCACCCGTCGGCGCTGCCAGACCTGTCGGCGCGCCGTCGCCCGATAGGCAATCTGGTTCATCCCGTCGAGATCCGGAAAGACGAGCCCCTCGATTTGGCCGGTCAGCAACCATTTCGGTGTCACGCCGACCTCACCATAGGTCTCAACCCGGACAGCATCGACGCCATCGATGCGTTGACCGAGTACGGCAAACTGCGCATAGCCCTCACCGGACGGGCGCGTCCAAGGCCCGGCCTCGGCCGTCTCGGCAAAGGCAAGCGCCCACCCAACTATCCAACGTCCCGCCCCCATGGGCAAAGACTGGGCCGAGCCAAACGCGTTTGGCAAGCCCTTCAGAAATTTTACGTCAGGTTGCGTATCCCGGCATCTCGCGGTCGAGACGGCGCAGGAGCCCCGGCCAAGCCAGCATATCGGCCAGCATCTTCATGCCCGCCGGATTGCTTTGCTCTTTCACAACGTTCTGAACGTCCTCACCGCACTCGATCAGGTTTTCCCGTCCGGCCGATAAAGCCCGCACTTGCATAGCGCAGGCCCGTTCGAGGAAGAACATCCGCATAAAGGTCTGCCCAGCTGATCCGCCGCATGTGAGGGTCCCGTGATTGCGCAAAATCAGCAGAGATTTGTCACCAAGGTCCGCTACGATCCGCTCGCGTTCATCATGGTTCAGGGCGACGCCCTCATAATCATGATAAGCCACGTCCGACATCGCGATCATGCCCGTCTGGCTGATCGGCAGCAGACCGTGTTTCTGAGCTGACACCGCCACACCATCATCGGTGTGGACGTGCATGACGCAGGTCGCGTCTTCGCGCGCCATATGAACCGCCGAATGGATCGTGAATCCGGCGGGGTTCACCATCGCATCGCTCTCGCCAACAATTTGACCCTCAAGGTCAACCTTTACGAGCGATGATGCGGTGATCTCCTCAAAGAACCATCCATACGGATTAATCAGGAAGTGATGTTCTGGCCCCGGAACACGCATGGATATGTGCGTGAAGATCATATCGTCCCAGCCGTGTAGAGCTGTCAGACGATACAGCGCCGCGAGATCGACGCGCGCTTTCCACTCGGCCTCGCTGACCGATCCCTTCACATCAATATTGGTTCCGCCGTCCGCCATATCGCATGTCCTTCCCTGAATGTCGGCTCTGTTCCGGTCAACTATACAGCCCATCCATAAGACTGACCATCGCCCTGGCGGTGCTTCCACCTTGACCGGCGGCGTCCCACTCGCCACGAATGGCAAATGAGTGTTTCGATTGCCTTTTTTGCGAGCAAGCGTCCGGAAGCTCAAGCCGCTCTGGAGAGCCTGACGAAGCGGTATGGGAGCGTGTCCGAAGAAGACGCCGACATCATTGTTGCGCTGGGCGGAGATGGCGCCGTGCTCGATGCGCTGAGGCGCCGCTTCGATGATCGCAAGCCCGTTTACGGGATGCACCGCGGCACGGTCGGCTTCCTCATGAACGAGTACAATGAAGCAGATCTGCCTGCCCGTCTCGCGGCGGCAGAGCAAGCCACACTCGTCCCGCTGAGTATGGATGCAGTGGACATCAACGGCGACGTCCACTCAGCCCTCGCCATCAATGAAGTATCGCTCCTGCGCCAAACAGCTCAAACCGCGAAGATCCGAATTGAAGTCGACGGCAAAGAACGGCTGAAGGCGTTGAGCTGCGACGGGATCATGGTCGCAACTCCTGCCGGATCAACCGCCTACAACCTATCCGCACACGGCCCAATCCTCCCGATCGGCGCGAACCTCCTCGCGATGACGCCCGTCAGCCCCTATCGCCCGCGGCGTTGGCGGGGCGCTTTACTCCGCCATGACGCGAAAGTTCGGCTGGAAGCCATTGATGCCGAGCGGCGCCCAATTTCCGCAACCGCAGACAATGTCGAAGTTCGCGATATTGTCCGCGTTGATATTGCGGAGGCTCCAAAGCGCGCTCTCACCATGCTATTCGACCCCGGCCACGCCCTCGACGAGCGGATTCTTCGCGAGCAATTCGTTGTCTAAATCCCCTGATTGATTAAGACTTTAAAGGTCTTCATCAGGGGCCTGTTAAGCATGTTTTGCTAGTGAACGCCTATGTTGCAGTCACTTCTCTCTCGCCTCGGCGGCGGCAAGACGAAATCTACGGCAAATGCTGAACCCGTTGTCGATATCTCGCGAGTCATACCCGGCTATCAGCCGCAAGGCGAAACCCTAGCGGTCGCCGATAAAGACGACATGGCAGATGCCCGCCCTGCTGCGGAAAGCGATGCCTTGCAAGATTTGGCTGAAGAGATCGTTGGACAAGCGGACACGCCGGAAAGCACCCTAATTCTCTCCGCGCCCTTAAGTGAGGCGGATCGCGCGGAACAGGCGATCGAGGCGCTTTCCGAAGATCGCGCGATGTGGATAGAGACCGACCTCGGTCGCCTCCAGGAAGCATGGCAGAAGGTCCAGACCGATGTCCATGAAATTGGTCGTCTTGTCCTCGTTGCCCATGACTTGAAAGGCATGGCAACCTTGTATGGCTACCCTACCGTTTCCAGACTTGCAGACTCGCTGTGCACGCTGATCGAGACCCGAGCAGACCCCGCAGACTTTCCACTCATTAATCTGCATGTAGAAGCGTGCCGCGCGGCGGTAAATAAGGGCCAAGAGCCGACCCAATCGGAGGCCATCTCGCAGTCGGTTTGCGTCGCTCTTGAAAGTCAGGTCGCGCGGGTCCTTGCGTCCTAAGCGCCGATCTTAACGCGCGACGCCCTTCAAGTTCTCAAGCGGTTCTTCCGTTTGGCCATATCCGTCTACCTCGGGGATGACGAGGCAAGGTTCGCCGTCTGCCATTTTGGAAACCACCGGAAGCACCGTCACAACATCGTCGGCTGAAAACCGCTTGAGTGCGTCGCGAACCGATGTCGCCATGGCAAGCCGCCGGAGATTCATGCGGGTTGGGAAGATGATTGTGGCCTCGCCTTTCGCCTCCTGGTCGAGCGCGTCGCCGGGGGAAAGCCAGACGGCCTGCGTCGTCTCGCGGCCATCATGGCGCGCGATCTGCTCAACCGGCGCCGGCGCGACATAGAAATGCGTATCAAATCGCTTCGGCATCATTTCTGGCGTGATCCAATGCCCGAAATGAACCAGGCTATCCAGGGCAAGCACCAATTCATTGTCCCGCAGGAGATCGAGAAAACTGCGCTCGCCTCGATCGACCGCCGCTCTAAACGGTGCAAGCGCGTCACAAACCTCCTCGCCAATAAGCGGCGCACCGGGCCCGCGCGCCGATTTGGGGCGTGCAAGCAAGATCCCTGTCTCTTCAAAGGCCTCGCGTGCCGCGCCGATACGGGCGGTCAGGTCGACACCGTCATAGTCGCCATCGACTTCAGCGGACCATTCAGGCCGAGCATCGTCGCCTGAACACTTTCCGCCAGGGAAAACCAGCGCACCCGCCGCAAAATCAATCTCGTAGTGGCGCGCCACCATGAGCACTTCCAGTTCGGCACCGTCGCGAACGAGCAGAACCGTCGCTGAGAGGCGCGGCTGAGCGGGCGAATCTGGCATTCTGGCCTCCCAATCGATAAAATTTGCCGGAAATCCGGCGCTGCGCACTCGCGCTATATTCAATCAAGTCTGATAGCCCTCTGTCATTATAGAAAAGACGACATGGGTGGTACGGATATGCAAGATATCCACAAGTTTGCAGCCGAAAGGCGAGCAGACACGGCGCATCTGCCAATCCGGCTCTGCGCCGGCGTGCATTTGTTGAGCGGCGAGCCTGTCGGGGCTTTCGTCGAGACGTCGCTTGCTTTCGACGACCGGCCTAGCTTTGATGTTCAGGCTGACAAACCGTCCTGCCCGAGCGCAGTCGACTGGGTCCTCGCCCGCCTCGACGAGGTAATAACTGTCGGCGCTTGCCCCTCAGTCAAGGAACGCCCAATCGTGCTGCCCGTGCCATCGGCCGGCTTTGGCGATCCGGATCTCGCGCCGCGATGCGCCGACGCCATGGCCGTCTCCCACCTTTGCCCGCAAGAAATCTGTTTCGAATTCTCCGACAGCGCATTCGCCGCGTCCGACAAGGACAGCGAACCCCTCCTCAGGGCCTTTCGCCAGCGCGGATTTCGCGTCGGGATCGATGCGCGCCAATCCTGGTGTGCTGGCCTGTCAGGCCCGTGCTGGCTGATGGTCGATTCCCTTCGCGTCACAGCCAAAGCCGCTCTGACGAACGCCCGCCTACGAGACCGGATCGATTTTGCGTTTTCAGCCGGGGTTGCCGTCGTCGCCGAACGACCGCGCTGGCGAGACGGCGAGATCCTTGCAGACCTCGGCGTCCATTATGGCTTGCGCCCACTCGCCGACGCTTAAGGCTGGACCCTAGGCCGCGTCGCTCGCCTCGGGCCGATCTTCCTCGGCATAGGCATCGAGTTTTTCCAGGAGATAATCAAGATCTTCGCGCGGGATTGCCTGGAACTGGGTCAACACCCGCTCAATCATCCGCGCGCGGAACCGTCGACGATCGCCGGAACCGCCATCCAGCTGCGTTTCGTGGAATGTTGAGATCGCCGCCTTGAAGACCGGCATAAGCTTCCGAGGGAGCCCCGACCGGTCGAAGACGGCCTGGAGGCCGAGGGGCCCAGCATCATGGACCATGAGCCAAACCCGGTTATGCGGCACACCCGATAGTTCAGCCAGGGCATGCTCGACGAAGCCCATATGCCCCATGCAGACCGCACGCACGATCAGGGAATGGCTCAATCGGCCATTCAAATTCAGCTGCTGTGTGAACCGGCCAAGATCGCGCGTCCGTCCGGCTTGCTCGACAAGGTCGATGGTCGCCCGTTCGCGCGCACCTGAGGCGAGATCGATCGCGACCTGCGCCGGCAATTCGTGGCGGTTGACCAGCAGGTCGAAAACTCCGCCCGACACGAGACTGACGAGTTTTTCCGCAATATGGATCGGCACATATTCGCGGCGAACAATCGCTTCTTGCAAACGCTCATCAGAGCCAAACCGCTCGATTGAATCGCCGAAGGACTTGTCCGTCCATTCCGCCCCGGGATTCTCCGCCAAGGTTTGAACTGCCTCCAGCACGCCATGCTCGGCGAGAACTTCAGCGACCGATTCCGGAACCCGCGGCCGGGCTGCAATTGCGCTTTGCTTGGCAGCCGTCACCGAGAGCGCCAGTTCAATAAGGTCATCCTCTGTGAAGGACGGCGAATGCTCCAGCACCGGCAGCGCGACCGTCTCGACATCCTGCGCAAGCTTCAAGGCAAGATCCCGCGGTAGGCGCGGTGAATTGCGCAGTGTGATCGCAAGCGTCCGGCGTACCAGTTCCGCCATGTCGTCGGCGAGGAGCTTCATAATCTCCGCCGCGTGAACCCGTTCGGACTCAGACAAGATATCGAGCGCAATCCGCCGGCAAACGCGATGCGCCACGGACGCCCGGTCCTCAGCCGTCTCGCCCTTAATTAGGCGTCGAATGTCGGCCTCAGTCAGTTGCGGTCGGATAGAAGCAAGTGTCATGGTCCGGTGTCCCCGTTCTGGATCGTCTTTGTCGCGACCCTTTCCGCGGGACACTTGCGCCGACTGGTTAATTTTCGTTTACCAACAGCCTAGCCCGTATTGGAATCCACTGAGGAGAGCCCCTGAAATGTTGGAAGGGATCCGCGTCGTCGAATACGCAACCTATATGGCCGCGCCCGGTGCGGGCAGCATTCTAAGGGACTGGGGCGCTGAGGTGATCAAGGTAGAGCCTCCCGGCGGCGACCCCATTCGCAACTTCTTCCGCACGATCGGCACCGACATTGCGGACAACCCTGTCTTCGACTTCGATAATCGCGGCAAATCATCCATCATACTCGACACAACTACCGATGCCGGGCGCGACATACTCGTGAAACTCGCGCGCGAGGCCGATGTCTTCTTGACGAATGTGCGTCCCGGCGGCCTCGAACGCTCCGGGCTCGACTATGACGCCCTCGCCAAGGCCAATCCAAAACTCGTCTACTGCACGCTCACCGGCTATGGCCTGGAAGGACCCGACGCCGACAAGCCTGGCTTCGATGTTGCCTCGTTCTGGTCCCGGGCCGGCGTCGCAGCCCTCACCATTCCGAAGGGTCAGGAGCCATTCGCCTTGCGTACCGCCTTCGGGGACCACACGACCTCCATGGCTGCCGCCGCTGGCATCTGCGCGGCCCTCGTAGAAGCGACCCGCACCGGCAAAGGCCGCCTGGTCGAAGCCTCGCTTCTCCGCACGGCGCTCTATGCCATGGGGTCTGACTTCGCGATCCAGCTCTTCTTTGGCCGGATCGGGTCCACCAAAAGCCGCAAGCAATCAATCCAGCCGCTGATGAATTTCTTCGAGACCGGTGACGGTCACTGGATCTGTATTGTCTCGCGCCAGGGCGATGTGGATTGGGCGCCGCTCTGCCGCGCACTCGACCTCGATAATCATATTGATGACGAACGCTTCGCCGGGGCAAAGGAGCGGCGCCAGAACGCAGGCGAGCTTGTCGACCTCTTCGATGCGGCCTTTGCAAAGTTCACAAAGCTCGAAATTGCCACCCGCCTCGATGTGGAGCAGATCGCCTGGGCCCCGGTTCAAACCCTCGCCGAAGTGGCCGCCGATCCCCAGGTCGCCGCCACTGGAGCAATCACCGAGGTACCATCCGCGAGCGGAGACGGCACCTTCAAGAGCCCCGCATCACCGGTCAGGTTCCCTGGGGCAGATGATGGCCCCAAAGGAGCCTCGCCTCGGCCGGGTGAACATAGCCGCGACGTCCTGACGGCACTCGGTCTTTCAACAGAAGAGATCGACGCACTCATCGCGTCGGGTGCGGTTGCTTAACTGGCACCAAACCTCAAGCGTTCATCGCGAGCAATTCGCTCTTCCAATTCATATAGTCGCGCTCCAATTCCAGGAGCGTTGATTGTCCGATGGAGAGGATCCCGAAATCGCGCGTCCGCATCATGTGAGTCGCATACTCGACATAAAGCGGCTCCATCGCAGGTGTCACGGCGCCCAGCTCCCGGATTTCCGCCACAAGGTCCCGGCTCGAGGGAATTCCCGAAATCAGGCTCCGGCGCTCGTCTAGCCGAAACGGCATGTTGAACGATTCAAAATCCGTCAGACGCCGGAGAGCATGCAATTGCCCCCCAATCAGGAGCCGTTTCATGGGCGCGCTCAGCCAGGGATAGCGCGAGAACATATCGATCTCGGTGGGCATATGGGCCAGCATCCGGTCTGGTGGCAGTTCGACCAGTCCGGCCCCCATCACACGGTCGCCGCCCCAACCCTTGTAAAGCAGTAGACCGCCGGAAATGCTTGTCCCGAGGGGGCCGCCCATTTCGCCGTTCAGGATCAAGCGGGCATGGCAGATATCGGCCTGCACGCTACCGGCCCGCTTGCGGCGGGCGAAAAAACGTTCCGCGCGCCGCCAGGCATCACTCGCCCGATCCGCCGGATTAAATGAGATCGTCGACAGTTTCTCTGCCGTCTGAGATTGTCTTCTGGCAATCATCCAGGTCTCCACAGTCTACACCCAACGAACAGTCTATCTCTTCGTCGTTTCGGGACTGATGCCGGTTCAATTCGAAGCGCCCAAACCTGCTTCTTCACGCACGCGCTGCCAGCAGCCCTCTGGCAGCGCCCTGGAGCCCGTCTTTTTTAGGAACGACAGACGCCAGTGCCTCCACATCATCATTGATGAGGAGCCCTCGCGGTCATAATGACTTTTTAGAAAGTCTCTTCACGAAAGTGCCAAAGCGGGCGTGAGCACATGTACCACGGTGCGAATCCGCGAGACCTGGCGGCACGCCACAGCGGCTCTCACGACCAAGGCGACGAAGTTGGAGCTTTGGTCGCCGTCATCTCGGTTGGAAATATCTTCAATAGTTTCCGTCTAGAAATTCAGCGCCGTTG
>JBCAWP010000099.1:0-8897 GCA_038534535.1 Pseudomonadota bacterium | reverse complement strand
AGACGGTTCGCGCTCTGGCCAGCGTCGGCGCAAAAGTCACCGTGCCGGCGCGATCGGTGGCCGCATAGTCCGCGGCAAATTTGCGAACCGTGGAGATGTCCGCAAGATCCATGGGCGCGATTTCAATATCGCCTGAGACGTCGCCTAACGCACTTTCCGCCGCTTCAGTTCGACGCGCCGGCACGGTGACTTTTGCGCCGACGCTGGCCAGAGCGCGAACCGTCTCAAGACCAATTCCGGAATAACCACCGGTAACGATCGCATTTTTGCCGGTCAGATCGATCCCCTCGATCACGTCGGCGGCACTTGATTTCGCGTGGAACCCTGATCCGATTGGCTTTTGATCTGCAGCGGCCATGGCGCGCCCTCCTTGTCGTATCGCTCGACATTAGGCCAAACGCACAAACGCGCCAATTGCAATGAAAGGCCAGCTGTCAGAAGCCGCCCAGGGCTCGCAATTTGCTTGACAGCGGGAAGCGCCGAATGGCCCTTGCACGCGATGCGCTTGTTTGTTTCTCCCATATTCCTGGCGATCGTCTGCATCTTCCTCGGCAGCGTGATTGATGCCGTTGTGAAAGGCGTCGCAGCGAGCGTTGCAGTCCATACCATTCTCGCCGGGCGTTTCTTCACGGGCGGCGCCATCTCCCTAGCTTTGTACGTGGCAATCATTCGGCAGAAACCATCGCTACGGGCCATTCGATTCCACGCCATGCGCGCGGCGGTCCAATTGGGTGCGGCTGGTCTTTTCTTCTGGTCATTGACGCAGCTTGCGCTTGCCGAGGCGACGGTGATCGGTTTCACGTCTGCATTGATGATCGCGCCGCTGGGGCAGCTTATCCTTGGCGAACGGATGAGCCGAACGAGCGTCATCGCGGCCTTGCTAGGCTTTGCCGGAGCCGTCTTTGCCGTTTCGGCTGAGACCGGCGGAGCGCCTGCGGATGGCCAACGCATCGCGGGCAGCGCCGCCGCTTTTGTCGCCGCGGCGCTCTACGCACTCACGCTTGTCCTAATCCGGTTACGCTCGCGAGAAGAGGCGCCGCTGACGATTGTGATGTTTTCGAACGTCATCCCCGGTCTCGTTCTGCTCCCGGTTTTATTCACAACGGGACCAGACCTGACCTTCGAGCAAGCAGCTATTCTGTTTGGACTTGGATGCGCTGGTCTGTCCGTCTGGTGGATGTTCTCCATTGCCTATTCCAAGGCACCGGCGCAAAGGCTTGCGCCTATCGAGTACACCGCGCTCATCTGGAGCGCCGTACTCGGCACGATATATTTTGCCGAAGTACCCGGCTGGCGGCTCTACCTCGGCGCCATCGTGATTATCGCGGCTTGCTTGCTCGTCTCGTTCGAGGACCATTTCGCAACGCGGCGCGCGGCACGCCAGCCAGTCGGCACCCTACCGGACTAAGGCGATGTCAGCTGCCAACTGGCGATAAGGGCCGCTATGTGTAATCGCAGCGCCGGGTCGTATAATCGATGAAATCGCTGTGCCGCTCAGCAATGGGCGTTGCAAGCCCCACCATGGGATCGCTCAAATGCCGGCCAATCTTGCGCCTGATAGGGCCGTGTTTCGCTTTCCAAAGGGCGACAGAGCGTTCGACGAGTTTATGCATGGGGGGCTCTCCTTCGTGCTAGTCTTCGATGTTGAAAACCTGGGAGGAAACGGTGCCCGGAGCAATTCAACCCCTTTCACGAAACCCGGATGCCAGCGTGTTGCTGCAGATGCTCAGTCCGCCTGTTCGAGGGGGGCGCGGCGCATATCGGCCGCTAGGGCGGCAAGCCCGGATTCAAGGGAGATCCTCGGTTTGAGCTCGTCCGGGATCGGACGCGCATCGATCGCCGCTTTATCGAGGTCAATGCGCGCCAATTGAGCCTCGCTTAAGGGGAGCGTCACGCCGACCCGGCTCAAGGACACCCGTACGATTCTTGCGAGCGCCGTTGGGACCGGGATGATCCATCCAGGAGCATCAGCCGCCCGGCGCGCAAGGGAGACCATTTGACGGTGGGACAAGACATCTGGACCCCCGACAGGGATAATCCCGGCCGCGGTCCAGCGCTGGACCGCGAGGCCCGCCGCGACTCGCGCCAAATCCTCCGTGTGGATCGGCTGTTGTTTCGCACGGCCAAGGCCAAGGCGCGGAAAGACAGGCAGCCGCCGAGCCAGGCGCATGAGATTTGAGAGATTTCCATCACCCGGAAAGCCATAAATCATCGTCGGCCGAAGAATAGCCCAGTCCGGCGCGTCGGCTTGAAGCCTTGCTTCGGCGGCGCGGAGTTTATCGTAGACCGGATCTGGGCCGACCACGGCAACATTATTGGAGGAAAAAACAACACCTCGAAGGATTCCCGACGCAACAAGTATCGGGACCGCAGGTGCGGAGACCGTCAGGATCGGTGTGAGAACGGCTATGTCAGCTTGCTGACCAACTTTCGCCACCGCAGCGCTGTCGGTAAGGTCTAGCGCACATTGATCTATCCCAGCGCGGCTCAGGCGATCGTGCCACTGATTGGATGGCGTTCGGTGGGTGGCGAGCACGCGATAGCCGTACGATCTGAGCGCTAGCGCGATTTGCCCGCCGAGTGGCCGATGCGCCCCGACCACCAAACAGGTTTGTCTCGGACGGTTTTCATTGCCCGTTATGCCGGCTTTTCCGTCACCGCCCATGGGCGGACCGCCTCAGCGTGCCGCTAAGGCGTCGCGGATGGCCTGCAGCGCCGCATCGGCTTTGTCCGCCTCCGGTCCGCCCGCCTGTGCAAGATCGGGGCGGCCGCCACCGCCCTTCCCGCCGAGAACCGTGCTCGCCGCCCGGACGAGATCAACCGCCGACAATCCGTCGGTGAGGTCGGCTGTCACACCGACACAAACGCCCGCCTTCCCATCGCTCACGCCAATAAAAGCCGCGACGCCGGATCCGAGTTGTGCCTTCGCTTCGTCGACAAGACTTCTCAAATCTTTTCCGGACACGCCTTCGGCGACGCGCGCGATAAGCTGTGTCCCGCCGATTTCTTCAGGCCCTGACGCGCTCGGCCCGCTAGCGCCCATGGCCAATTTGCGGCGCGCTTCGGCCAGGTCCCGTTCCAGCGACTTACGCTCATCCTGAAGCCCTGCGACCCGGCGGGGAACGTCCTTCAGCGGCACTTTCAATTGGTCAGCCAGATCCAACGAGACCTGGGCACGTCCTTTTAGGAAAGCAAGTGCTTCGGCGCCTGTTGCCGCCTCGATCCGGCGCACCCCTGCCGAAACCCCGGTTTCAGACGTGACGACGAAGACCGCAATATCGCCCGAACGCGCCACATGGGTTCCACCGCACAATTCCACCGAATATGGCCGCTCGCCGGGCTGACCGGCGCCGCCGATCGACAGGACACGAACCTGCGCATCATACTTCTCACCGAACATCGCGAGGGCGCCTGACTCGATGGCATCGTCGAGAGCCATATGCCGAATCTCCGACGGCGCGTTCCGCCGAATGATTGCATTGACCTGATCTTCAACGGCCTCAATCTCGGCGGCAGTCATGGGCTGGCCATGGGAGAAGTCGAAGCGCAGACGGTCTTCCTCAACAAGCGACCCTTTCTGCGTCACGTGTTCACCGAGTACACTCCGCAAAGCCGCATGCATGAGATGGGTCGCTGAATGGTTTGCAATGATCCGCTCGCGCCGACCAATTTCAATTTCAAGGCGGGCGCGATCGCCGATCGAAATGGTGCCATCCAAAACTTCGCCGATATGGGCGTGCAGCCGGCCCGCCCGTTTCTGGACGTCACGGACAATGAAGCGCGCGCCATTGTCGAAATAGATGACGCCATGGTCTCCGGCTTGACCACCACTTTCGGCGTAAAACGGCGTTTCATCAAAAACGAGTTCCGCCTCACCCTCGGCCATCTCGTCGGTAAGCTCGCCGCCCACCAGGATCGCTTTGAGGTCGGCTTGTGCAGTGGTCGCGGCGTACCCAGTGAAGTCCGTTGGCCCGAGCTTATCGGCGAGATCGAACCAGACTTTACCTTCCCCGGCTTTTCCAAACCCTGACTGCCCTTCGCGGGAGCCGGCCTTTTGACGCTCCATCGCCGCCTCGAAGCCTGCCTCGTCTACAGAGCGCCCACGCCCCCGCAAAATGTCCTGGGTCAGATCAATCGGAAACCCATAGGTGTCATAGAGTTTAAACGCAGTCTCGCCGGGCAAGGGTGCGGCCTCTGGCAAAGCCTGAAGGGCCTCTTCCAAAAGGGAAAGCCCTCTACCAAGGGTGCGCTGGAACCGCTCCTCCTCCTGTTCAAGCGCGGCATCAATGGCCGCTTTCGCCCGGCCAAGTTCCGGATACGCTGCGCCCATTTCCGCAATAAGCGCGCTGGTCAGCTTGAAGATCGCAGGGTCTCGCGCACCTAAAATATGGCTGTGCCGCATTGCCCGGCGCATAATGCGGCGCAGCACGTATCCGCGCCCTTCATTTGACGGCAAAACACCATCGGCAATGAGAAATGAAGCAGCTCTTAAATGGTCCGCAATCACACGAAACGAGGCAATTTTTTCGTCCTCGGCGCGGGTGCGATAAACGTCTTCAGCTGCAGCGATGAGCGATCGAAAGAGGTCCGTCTCATAATTATTGTGTACGCCCTGGAGGACCGCGGCAACGCGCTCCAGCCCCATCCCGGTATCAATCGACGGCGAGGGGAGATCCGTTCTTTGTCCGTCCCCGGATTGTTCGTACTGCATGAAAACGAGATTCCAGATCTCGATAAATCGGTCTCCGTCCTCATCAGGACTTCCTGGTGGACCGCCGGGAATATCGGGACCATGGTCGTAGAAAATCTCTGAGCATGGGCCGCAGGGGCCAGTGTCGCCCATCGACCAAAAATTGTCTGAGGTTGCAATGGGGATAATCCGGTCGGACGGCAAGCCAGAGACCTTTTTCCAAATGTCCGCCGCACGGTCATCATCCGCGTAGACGGTGACAAGTAGCTTCTCTTTTGGAAGATCGAGCGTCCGGGTCACAAAATCCCATCCGAACTCGATCGCGTCTTCCTTAAAGTAATCGCCGAAGGAAAAATTGCCCAGCATCTCGAAAAAGGTGTGATGGCGCGCTGTGTAACCCACATTGTCGAGGTCATTGTGTTTACCGCCGGCACGAACACATTTTTGCGCCGTCACGGCCCGCGGTGCGAACGGCGCTTCTATCCCAGTGAATATGTTCTTGAACGGCACCATGCCCGCATTAACAAACAGCAGTGTTGGGTCGTCTTGCGGCACAAGCGGCGCGGACGCACGGCGCGTATGCCCCTTCCCTTCAAAATAGGACAAAAAGGATTCGCGAAGATCGTTTACACCGGTCATGGACTGCCTTGCTCTTTACAACCGGCAGACGGACCGCTGCTTGTCAGCAATTCGCTGACAGCATAGCAATTTTCCGACCAGCCGTTCAGTCTCGCCGATATAAAGGGGTGGACGGCGCTCGCCAAGCACCCTCCTGTCACACTGGGTTTCGAGGCTTGCTGCGCGATTAGCCCTTAGCGGCCAAATCGCCCTCTTCCTCGCCATCTTCGCCAACCAACATCTCTTCTGAGAGAAGCCCAGCTCTGGTGCGAACGGCCGCCTCAATTTGATCGGCAATGGCCGGATTTGCCTTCAAAAACTGACGCGTTTTTTCGCGGCCTTGGCCAATACGCTCGCCATTATAGGAGTACCAGGATCCCGACTTCTCAACGACGTCGCTTTTGACACCGAGGTCGATCAACTCGCCCGTTTTTGAGATGCCTTCTCCATAAATGATGTCGAACTCGACAACGCGGAAAGGCGGCGCCACTTTGTTCTTCACAACTTTGACGCGGGTCTGATTACCGATTACTTCATCGCGATCCTTGATCGCACCGATGCGACGAATGTCTAGCCGGACAGAAGAATAGAATTTGAGTGCGTTACCGCCCGTTGTCGTCTCTGGATTGCCGAACATGACCCCGATCTTCATACGAATCTGATTGATGAAAATCACCATACAGTTCGACTTGGCGATCGACCCCGTCAATTTGCGAAGCGCCTGGCTCATGAGACGCGCCTGAAGCCCTGGCAGCGAATCCCCCATATCTCCCTCTAATTCTGCTCGCGGCGTGAGCGCCGCAACCGAATCGACCACCAGCACATCAACCGCTCCGGACCGCACCAGCGTGTCTGCGATCTCAAGGGCTTGTTCGCCTGTATCCGGCTGTGAAATCAGCAGATCATCCAGGTCGACTCCCAACTTCGACGCATAGGCGGGATCGAGCGCATGCTCGGCATCCACGAAGGCACAGACACCGCCATTTTTTTGAGCCTCGGCAACGACATGGAGTGACAAAGTCGTCTTGCCCGAACTTTCCGGGCCATAAATCTCAATAACGCGGCCTTTCGGTAGACCGCCAATGCCAAGCGCAATATCAAGCCCGAGTGATCCGGTCGAAACCGCCTCGATATCGAGCGCTTGCCGGTCTCCCAGACGCATAATCGAGCCTTTGCCAAAGGAGCGCTCAATATTTGAGAGGGCTGTTTCCAGGGCTTTTTGCTTGTCCACGCCGCTGTCCTTATCCACCAATTGCAAAGCTGGTTTAGCCATGAGTCGTCTCCATCTTCTACCGCCCCCTGCCGCTTGGCAAGGCGTTCCTAGCGCCTCTCTTACTTATATGTACCACTTTTGTTCAAAAGAACAAAGAGGGAATATTGGCGCATGGCGAAGTATTACGGACGCAGTCTGCCTCTTTAAAAGCGGCGGAAATATCGGCATATCTCCCGCATGCTGACGACGACCCCCAAACAGCCCGGCGAAGCGCGCGTGCGCTATCTCGACGCGGATCTTCAAGTCCTCACCCCTGGCGACTTTGTCGTGTGCGCCGTCACCGGGCGAAAAATCCCAATCCAGGCGCTCCGCTATTGGAGTGTCGACCGGCAAGAAGCCTATGTGGATGCGACGGCCGCCCTGCAACGCGAACAGGACTGCCTGAACAAGGGTTAGGCGATGCTTCGGTTTCTCCTGCCCATCGTGTTGCAAGTGTCAGATCCCGCAAGCACGCTTGGCGAGGCGCCGCTCGCGCCCATCACCGCCGAACCCGAGACGTGCGACGGGACACTGATGCAGGGCGGTTTGATCATCTGCAAAGGCGCCCCCGGCACGCGGTTCTCGCTGGGTGACACGACCCTGACAGCAGATCAAACGGGCGCCGTCGCTTTCGGTCTTGGCCGGAAAATTGACGGCCCGGTCCGCATCGACGCGAGCGGCCCCGGCAGCGCCATGACAAGTTTTCAACTGCCCATCGCGCAGCGCCTCGATGAGACATCGGTTCTGAACGGCATCAATTGCGATAAAATCGATGCGCGCACCCCCGAACAAAAAGCCCGCGCCGGCGAATCCTGGGTGAAGAAACAGGCCGCCTGGGCCACCTTCGAGACCGGACGCGGCGCCCTGGACGGCTTCATCCGGCCCGCCAACGGGCGGCTCTCCTCCCCCTTCGGCTATACGCGTAAATATGTGACCGAGGGCTGCCCCGTCCGCGAGCGCCCGCATGAGGGGTATGATATCGCCGCGCCAGTCGGCAGCCCGATTGTGGCGCCTGCCGCTGGCACGGTCATCCTTTCCGACGACGACCTTTATTATGAGGGCGGGACGGTCTTCCTCGACCATGGGCACGGGCTTGTCTCGATTTTCCTGCATATGTCGAGGGTCGACGCCCAGCTCGGCGACCAGCTGCAGGCGGGCGATCCGATCGGGAAAATCGGCGCCACGGGCCGCGTCACGGGCCCGCATCTCCACTGGGCGGTGAAATGGCGCGATACCTCCCGGGAGGACCGGGACCGCGATTTCTATATCGACCCGGCGCTCTTGCTCAATTTGCCGTCTACCGAGGCCGACTAAGCGGCAAATCACTGCATCTTGTGGGCGCGGCGCGTGACACTAGGGGCCAGCGCGCCATATCTCGAAACAGCCGACAGAATAGCGAAAGGCTGATCCATGTCCGCGTCCCTCATCGCCCTCGGCCTGTTCATGTTCGTCAACCTGCTGGCCGCCTCAAGCGGTGCAGCGTTTCCGCCGGGCGATTGGTATGAGTCTCTCGATAAGCCGAGCTGGACGCCGCCGAATTGGGCCTTTCCCGTGGTCTGGACCATGATCTTCATCATGGTCGCCGTCTCCGGCTGGCTGGTTTGGGAGGCCGCCGGCTGGGGCGCGGCCGGCGCCCTGGGGCTCTATGGGGCCAATCTCGCGCTGAACGCCGGATGGTCGGCGATCTTCTTCGGCTTGAAACGTATGGACCTGGCGCTGGCAGAAGTGGCCTTTTTGTGGCTCTCCATCGCCGCCTTGATCTGGGCGTTTTCCGTCTACTCGACTTTGGCTGCGCTCCTGCTCTTGCCGTATCTCCTATGGGTAACCGTTGCGGCGGCCCTCAATTTGCGCATGGTGCAGCTGAACCCCCGGGCAATCTGATTAAAGCGGCGCATGTATAGCGACGATCATTCGGCCAGTGCGGCCTCGGCCCGGGCTATGTCGGCGTCAAAACTATCCAAATAACCCTGCCATTCGACGTGCCCGGAGGCTTCGGCCAGCGGCGCCACAATGTCCCGGCCTCGGCGAAACAAGTCGAGCGCCTGTCTAGGCTCGCCCTTCGCCAGCTGTACTTGCCCCAGTCTGCCATGGCTCACCGCCAAACCCGCCTGCCAGCCCGCATTCCCCCCATCCTGCGCGGCCAGGCGCTCTGCGATCTCCAGGCCCGCCTGGTAGCTCGCCAGCGCGCCGGTCACATCGCCTTGGGCCCGCTGCACATCGCCGATTCTGTCATGCGAGACGGAGAGGTCCCGCTGCCAGCCCGTATTCCCCCCATCCTGCACGGCGAGGCGCTGGGCGATCTCCAGGCGGGCCTGGAAGCTCGCCAGCGCGCCGGTC
>JBCAWP010000098.1:0-8953 GCA_038534535.1 Pseudomonadota bacterium | reverse complement strand
GGTGGACGGGAGCACACCTGAAATCACTTGGGCCGGGTTGGACGATGTGGAACGTGTCATCCTCGTCGGCACGCCAAATGGTGGCTCCGTCGAAGCGTTGGAACAATTGGTCGACGGCTATGATATCGGCCGTCCTGTCCTGCCCCATTATCCGGCCGCCATCCTCGGCACCTTCCCGTCAGTCTATCAGCTCTTATCGCGCCCCCGCCAACATCGCGTGCATTATGACGATGACGCAGAATCCCCGGTCGAGAACCTCTACGACATCGACCTTTGGGAAAAATATGGCTGGAGCCTCGCTTCACGCAGCGATGAGATGATGGATTTTCTAGAAGATGCGCTCCCGGACGTGCCGACGCCCGAAGCTCGTCATGAAATCGCGGTGGCCTATCTCGCAGCCGCGCTCAAGCGCGCCGAAGCTTTTCACAAAGCACTCGATGCACCGGCGGAACGCCCCGCTGGTCTTGACCTCTACCTCGTGGCTGGTGATGCCGAACCAACACCATATCGACTTGCCATAAACCGCGAGACGGGCCGCGCCCGCACGTCCAGCTACGGCCCCGGCGATGGGCGTGTGCCCCGTTGGAGCGCACTGCTTGACGAACGCCGCGACGATAACTGGCAACCGACCGTCCGTTCACCCATAGACTTTGACGGCGTGACCTTCCTTGCCGCAAGCCATATTGGCCTCACGTCTGATCCGTCCTTTGCCGACAATGCGCTGTATCTGCTCTTAGAAGATCCGCGCCACTGACAGACCACCCGTGCACTCGCGTCCGGCTGGGCCAAATCTCTTCGTTAAATTCAAATGAAATGGTGCCCGGGGGCGGATTTGAACCACCGACACGCGGATTTTCAATCCGCTGCTCTACCCCTGAGCTACCCGGGCATTGTCTTGGGCGGGGTCGAGAGAACGGCCTCTATAGGCCCCTCACCTCACCTTGTCCATCCGCCTGTTTCAGCCATCTCCAGACTCACGCGAAGGCGGCGCTTCTTCGGCCTCATCTGCGGATTGGCCCGGGATCGCATAGGACCCTTTGAGCCAGCGCGACAGGTCCACATCGGCACATCGCTTAGAACAAAATGGCCTGTAGTCCGGCGACACCGGGTTGCGCGTACAGACAGGACACTTTCCACGGGTCATGATCGAATAACCTCCGCCTGGTTACGGTCCGACATCGCAAGCGACAACCGCGCGCCGTACCGATCTGAGAGCGCCCGGTCATAGCGCCCGTTTACGGACTTGGCCACCTGGTATGCGGCCGCCGGAAGCGCGAGTGTTAGCGTCGCCATGGGCGAGGCATTTGCTTCTCGCAACAGATCGCGAAGGGCCGACAGAAACAGAGCCTCAGGCGTCCCAAGTTTCTCGTGCAGGGGTCGCGCGCCCCAAGCGAGCGCAATTTCCATCAAGCCGAACGGCGACGGTGCCAGGCACTCTGCGCGGCGGGTCGAGAGCTGACGAAACGTATCGAGAAAGGCTTTTTTGATCTCTGCACCGGCCTCGCGGGAGATTGGCGCCAAGCAATCGAGTACCAGCGCGCCCCCCAGATCGCGCAGCGCCGCTTCCCGGGCGAGGGTCCGAGCGGCGTCCAGATTAATCGCGCGGGCCCGGGCCGCGGCTCGGCCTTTATCTGACCGCCCGGCCCTATCCACATCGACCGAGACGAGCGCAGGCGTCGGCACGATCCGCAAATACCCGCCTTGCTCAAGGGCCACAGACTGCCCCTCCGCCGTCGACAAGACATCCTGCCAAAGCGCCGGGGAAGACTTGGGCTCCAATGGAATATCTGCCGCGTTCGGCAAGCTCATCAACCAAGCATGGAACGCTGTCGTTGGCCCCTCGCCCTGCGCCTTGACGACGCGGGCCTTTTTCTCCGACCGTGCTTCAGAAACGACTCGTACCATCAAACGATGACCTTCGGCCTCCTTCGGGGCCGTCCTTGTTGACAAAAAGACAGGCTCGCCGCTCTCGAGCTCAAGAAAAACACCGCCCTGTTGCGGCGCAATCTCCGTAAGGCGCGCTGGCATTATCGCGCCGAGGGGAGCAGACGTATCGCTCCAGCGATCCCAGTACTGGCGGACAGGCCGGTCTTCAGCATCAAACGCTAAGGCCCAGGTTTCACCTGGCTCGGCCTCATTCCAACAGATCCTTGCAATCGTCATCGGAGCCTGTCATCGCGCGGCGCATTGATTAGGGAAAGCCCCACTCTACAGTCAGCGAAACAATCCGCATGCGGGATGCCTAAAGGCTTGACCCCGCTCGCTTTCCCGGCGACCGTCAACCCTATGGGGACAAAGGGATGGCATTTTCCGGCGGGGTTGGTGGTAAGCCTGATCGTTTCAGGCTGTGCTGCAACAAGCGTAACCGGTGGGGCAACAGCACGCGGCGGGCTCGGCGCGGATACGCGCGTTTTTCTTGATAGTGCCTGCCTTCCGGATGAAGGGGCGCAAGCCCTCGATCCCTTTTCAACGCTCGGCGAAATCGCCGTCGGCGCGGGCTCAGTCATATTTAACTCCGTCGGTCGTTACATTGAAGAGCTGGGCCAGCCCGACCTCGATGCGTCCGTTGGCATGGCAAGTGATCTCTTCTATGCGCCGGCTCGAAGCACGCCGCCCGGATTCCCGTTTGAAACCGCCGAGGATGAGGCTGAGGGCCCCGCGACCCGCAAGATCAATCGCCAGGTCACATGTATTCATATTGTCCGCAGCGGTTTTGAGCGCGGTCCACGGGTTGAAACCGATCATCCCCAATATGGTCATCTGGAGCTCCTCAGCGAGCCGTCGCTCTACGCGCTTATCGAACTCGTGCCCTCACCCGATGGATCGGCGGTTTTTCGGGGTGAGTTGCGCCATCTCGAGCTCAACCGATTTGTCCGCGCGGGCGGTGAATTGAGCCGCGATCTCGTGATCTCTTTGGAGTTCGGTGGGCCTGCGGATTCGCGGGTCTATACACTCGATGAATTTGGCGCGCCGCAAGCCCAGGCTGGCGGCTCATTTGCGGTCGGCGCCTTCCAACTTCCCGGCGTGGAAGGGGGGCGCGTCTTTTCGGAGGCTGAAACCAAAGGGCTGGTCACAAGTTGGATGAACACGCCGCCAAGCGCCGGAGATGAAGACCAATTCCCGTTCAATCTTTATGTCGATATCGTGGAGACCAAACGTGGCAATCCCTTCCTCCAGGATATTGGCCGGGTGCTTCAGTCTGACCCCGTGGTCACGGCGGTTGAGTATGATTTGAGGGAACTCGTCTATGATGATTCAGAGCGTCGCCGGCAGCGACGCGGCGACGAGTTCGAACAACGACGCCTCGAGCGCGAACTTCGCCGCGCCCTGGAAGACGAGACACGGATCCTTGAGGCGCTTCTGGACGCCGAAGTCGACGACGAAGACACTCTGATCGCCTCAATCCGCAGCATCGAAGATGCGATTGAGGACATTGAGCGACATACGGCGATCGAGGGCTGGGAGACCGCCCGCCCCGCCCCTCTGATCCGCCGCGCGAATGCCGCTGTTACGCTGGCCGAGCGGGCAATCGACGATGATCCGGATAATGATCCGGTGCCGTAAGGCCTAGCTTAGCAGCTCTTCAACCAAGTCTAGTCGGTCGTGGCCGAAGAAGAGTTCGTCGCCCACAAAGAAGCTCGGTGCCCCAAAAACCCCACGCGAAACAGCCTCCTCGGTGTTTGCAACGAGCTTTTCTTTCAATGACGCGTCGGTGCCCATGGCCAGGATGCGCTCTGGCTCCAGGCCAAGCGCCGTGCACATCTCAGCGATTTCTGACCGCTCCCCCAGATTGCGGGGACCTTTGTCGCCCCAGATCCGCGCCCAGGCCTCATCGATAAACTTAAGTCGCGTATCGGGTTCGCCCTCAAGACCAAGCGTCGCGCGCAGGAGACCTAGCGTCTTCAGCGGGAAGTCGGGATTGAATTTAAATGTGAGCTCGTACCGGGCTGCGCACCGTGGAACGTCGTAGCTCAGATACTTGGCTTTCGCTGGCACTGTGCCCGGCGGGCGGTTGCCCGTGGCCTGCATGACACCCCCGAGGAACATGGGTCGGTAAATCATGTCCGCGCCGGTTCGCTTAGCAACAGCACGCGCCGCATAATCCCCGATATAGGCCGTAGGACTCGTGAAATCGAAGAAGAATTCGAATGATTTTGCCACAGTAGATCTCCATTGAGCGGTATCAGTTCCTTATTGGAACCTTTACCTATTCGGTCTAGAAATGGAACCATGAAATGGTCAGAGCTTGAAGAGAATGAGTGCCCCATCGCCCGAACACTATCGGTCGTGGGGGACCGTTGGACGCTGCTCATCCTGAGGGATTGCTTTCTGGGACGTTCCCGGTTTTCCGAGTTCCGTGCGAGCCTCGGCATAACGCGCCACGTGCTTTCAGACCGTCTCGCAGGGCTCGTTGCCGAAGGCATCCTCGACAAGACTGAGTATGCGCGCGGGCGGTTTGATTATCGACTAACCGACAAGGGCGAGGCTCTCGGCCCCATCCTCAGATCTATGTTCGATTGGGGAAAAGCGTATCGTCCGCTCCGGCGCCCCGTCCGGTCTAAAGGATGAATTTCGAGAGGTCCACATTGCTCGCGAGGCCAGCCACACGCTCGGTCACATAGGCCGCATCGATCGTGATCGTCTCGCCCGACTTATCGGGGGCATCGAATGAAATCTCGTCGAGGAGACGCTCCATCACGGTCTGCAGGCGCCGCGCCCCGATGTTCTCAACCCGCTCATTCACTTGAACCGCCAGATCGGCGAGCGTATCGATCGCGCCCTCCTCAAACTGGAGGTCCACGCCTTCGGCATGCATCAAAGCCTGATACTGCCGCACAAGGCTGGCCTCGGGCTCGACGAGGATTCTACGGAGATCATCCCGGCTCAGCGCACCCAGCTCGACGCGGATCGGCAGCCGGCCCTGGAGTTCCGGCAAGAGGTCCGAAGGCTTGGCCACATGGAACGCGCCGGACGCAATAAACAGAATATGGTCAGTGCGTACGGGTCCACGCTTCGTCGAGACGGTCGTGCCCTCGATCAAGGGCAAGAGGTCCCGCTGCACCCCTTCTCGGCTGACATCGGCGCCGCCCCGACCGGATTTCGACGCGACCTTGTCAATCTCGTCGAGGAACACGATCCCGTCCTCTTCGGTCGCACGGATCGCTTCGCGGACAATCGCGTCTTCATCGAGCAGCTTGTCCGCCTCCTCTTCCAGGAGCGGCCGATAGGCTTCGACAACAGTCGTGCGCACCCGGCGGGTCCGCCCACCCATCGCCTTGCCGAGCACATCGGAGAGATTGATCATGCCAACCTGGCCGCCCATACCGCCGAGGTCGAGGGTTTGCGACCCACCTGTCTCGGCGAGATCGACATCAACGGGTTTGTCATCCAACTCGCCGGCGCGCAGCTTCTGGCGGAACACTTCCTTGGTTGAAGATTGCGCCTCTGCGCCGACCAGCGCCTCCAGCAGGCGGTCTTCTGCGGCGTCGCGGGCTTGCTCTTCGACGGCCGTGCGCTTGGTATCCCGGATCATACCAATCGCCGCTTCCACCAAATCACGGACGATCTGCTCGACGTCTCGGCCGACATATCCAACCTCGGTGAACTTCGTCGCCTCGACCTTCAAGAAAGGGGCGTTTGCGAGCTTCGCCAGGCGGCGGGACACTTCCGTTTTGCCGACGCCCGTCGGCCCGATCATCAGGATGTTCTTCGGCGTAATCTCGCCCTGGATCTTCGGGTCCGCCTGCTTGCGCCGCCAGCGATTTCTCAGGGCAATGGCCACGGCGCGCTTGGCATCGGCCTGGCCCACAATGTGGCGGTCAAGCTCGGCAACGATTTGGCGAGGCGTCAGGTCGGTCATGGATGGCGAGCCTTTCAGGCGGGTTCCGGCGGGAAGATGCGGGCGAGATACCCATGTCGGGGCAGAACCGCTAGGATCAACCGGCGCGCTGTACTCCAACCTCCACCGAGAAGCACGATCCCGCCACCCAGCAAAATCAACGTCCAGGTCGCGGTCGAGATTTCCGATCCGCCGGCGCTTTCCACCAGTACACCGAGCGCCAACCAAAAGCTGAGCAAAGCCGCGGCCACGAGCGCCCGCCGATTAAGCGCAAGCGACAGGGCGCTAAAGAAAGCAAGTGCCGCCAGCATCACGCCCGCTTCTGCCGGCCCGGCCGGTTGAAACCCTCCGCCCGTCAAAATACCCCGCAGGCCAAGCATAATCTGGGGCGCGGCCGCAAAGTGCAGCCAGAACGCATTGTCGGACGCGAGGGATTTGCGGGTCGGATCCTTGGCATCAAAGCCGATGGCGAGGAAAAGTGTGATGATGCCGACGAGGAAACTCAGCGTCCCGCCGAAGATTTCACCCCAGCGACCCTGAGTGGCCGCGAGCGTATAGATTCCAATCGCGGCGGCGACGGCCATCAGAAAGAGGGCGAACGGCAATCGAAAGCGCGCATAGATGGCCGCACCCGCCGCAAACGCACCGAGGGATGCCCACAGCCCGAAATCCCGCGCGACTGTCAGTCCACGCCGGAACACATCCTCGGAGATGTTGCCATCAATCCCGCTGCCGAGACTGGCCGATAAGATCATTGCAATCAGGGTGACCCCGAGCGCCAATGTCATACTCGGCAAGAGGAGACGCCGACGGCCCGCAAAGTATTCAAGCAGGATCCAAAAGAAAGCGAGCACTGGCGCCAGGATGATCAAGGCGCTGCCGGTCCCGGCGAAAGTTAACCCCGAGGCCGCCGTCAGGCCGAGCGCAAGAAGCACGATGCCAATTGAGATGAAGACGTCATTGAAGTTCGCGAGGAAGCGTAAATTCTCGGGGTCAGCCGGCGCGCCCGGGTCTCCCCGGCGATCAAGATAGGCTTTCAGGCGGCCCAGGGCATCCCGGTCGATCACGCCGTCGGCAGCAGCGGCTTCTAGGTCCCGGTGGTCGAACATCCCCTAGCGCGTCTCCATCACTTCGATTGTCACCTCAGAGTTTGTATAGACGCAAACGTCAGCCGCGATGGCCATGGCCTTTCGCGCGATCACTTCGGCATCGTCTTCATACTCGTAGAGCGCGCGGGCCGCCGACAACGCGAAGTTCCCGCCCGACCCAATCGCGACCACCGGATGTTGCGGCTCCAGCACATCCCCTTGACCCGTAATGACGAGTGTCGTTGTGCCATCGGCGACGATCAGCAGTGCTTCCAGCTTTTGAAGATACTTTTCCGTGCGCCAGTCCTTGGCGAGTTCCACAGCCGCGCGCTGCAACTGGGCCGGAAACCGTTCAAGCTTCTGCTCGAGCCGCTCAAACAGGGTGAACGCATCGGCGGTTGTCCCAGCAAACCCAGAAATGACCTTGCCATCAGCGATGCGGCGCACCTTGCGCGCATTCCCCTTCATCACGGTCTGCCCCATTGAGACCTGACCGTCGCCAATCAAGACAATTTTGTCGCGCTTGCGGACGGCAAGAATGGTTGTGCCGTGCCAGATGGCGGTGCCATGGGTCTCAGATCCGGTCATAAACCGTCATTTGGCGAAGGTAATTAACAAGCGCAAGAGCAAACATTTATCGTTTGACAATATTTGTCGGCCACCCAATCTCGGCAGGAAAGCTCAGGAACATTGAAAATGCGCAATCTTTCAACTCGATTCGTCGTCGGCGCCGCCGCGATCGCTCTCCTTGCCGCGGCCTGCTCTGGCGGCGAAGAGGCCGCCGCTCCAGCAGTAGAGACCGAAAGCGTCGCGGTCGACGGCGCAGTCGAAACGAGCAGCAATACCTTTGACGAAGCCGTCGCGGCCATCGAGGCCGCGGTCGATGCTGCGGAGGCCTCTTCTGGCCCCGGCGAACCCGCCATTTGGTCCCTCTCTGACGAGGACACGACCGTATACCTCTTTGGCACGATTCACTTATTGCGGCCTGAAACCGAATGGCGGACAGAAGCATTTGATGAAGCGTTTGGCGCCGCAGACACCCTTGTCCTGGAAGTCGACGCGACAAGCCCAGAGGCCCAGGCCGAAACAGCCCGTCTGATGCCAGCACTGGGCTTGTTCACCGATGGTCAAACCCTGACCGGCGTTCTCAACGATGAAGAAGAAGCGATCGTTGCCGAGGCCGCCAGCAAGTTCGGCATCCAACTCAATGGCGTGAACCAACTCAAGCCCTGGCTCGTGTCGCTTCAGCTCGGCCTCACGCAGATCCAGTCTGAAGGATATGATCCGAACTCCGGTCTTGAGCTCATCCTCACAAATGAGGCCCAAGCCAGCGGGAAGACTTTCGGCTATCTCGAAACGCTCGAAGATCAGCTCCAGGCCTTGGGCGGCGCGCCGATCGAAGACCAGGTGGACGGATTGATCTTTACAGCGCGCACGATCGAGAGCGGCGCTGAAATGCTCGACACGCTCGTGTCTGAATGGTCAGACGGCGACGTTGATGGCCTCGGCGTGCTCATTGCGGAGCCCGCCATGATGGGCAGCGACGCCGGCTATGAAGCGCTCCTTGTCAATCGGAACCGGAACTGGGTCCCGCAAATCAAAGCCATGCTCGATGAGCCAGGCGTGAAATTTGTGGCCGTCGGCGCCGCCCACCTTGCCGGTCCGGACAGTGTCGTCACCATGCTGCGCGACGAGGGACTGACCGTCGAGGGACCATAATCGCCCGCTTTTCGACCAACAGCATCGCCGACTGTCCCATCGATCGCTTTCGGTCGAATTTCCCGTTGGCAGATGGGCGAATTCGCGCCATCTCAGGTCCAGCATGGAAATGAACAAAGCTCTCCGCGCGATGCTTGATCAAGTCGGCCTTGGCATGCCGGACCTGACGCTGCCCGATTTCTCGGGGCTCACCATGTCCCAATCGGCCCAACGCCTGCGCACGAGCTTCTATCGGGCGAGCCGCGCGGTCGAGCGAGATGCCCCGGACCTCGCCGATGTCTCATCCATGGCCGTGGATGGAGCGGAA
>JBCAWP010000097.1:0-9066 GCA_038534535.1 Pseudomonadota bacterium | reverse complement strand
GGCGTTCACGCGTGTAATGGAGGGGTGCGCCGAGGCGGCTCCCGGTCGTCAGGCGACATGGATTAACTCGGCAATTCTCAATCTTTACGGCGCACTGCATCGCCAAGGCCACGCCCACAGCGTCGAATGCTGGGACGGCCAGAAACTGGTTGGCGGTCTTTACGGCGTGTCACTCGGCGCCGCGTTTTTCGGGGAAAGCATGTTCTCCCGCGCGCGCGATGCCTCGAAAATCGCGCTGGTCCACTTGGTCGGTCGTCTTAAGGCCGCGAACTATCACCTGCTCGACGCGCAATTCCACAATCCGCACCTGGAACAGTTTGGATTGCTCCGCCTCACACGCAATGACTTCAAGGCTCGGCTAGAAACGGCTCTAAAACTCTCGGCAGATTTTCACGCGCCGAACGCCCCTCAATCGGGTGCTGAAACCGTGCAATTGATTACCCAGACATCGTAAACGGGGTGTTCCAGGGCATTCAGCCCCGGCGAAGAGGCAAACATCCACCCCGAAAAGAGGCGCGGGTTCTCATCGCTCACCGTGTTCACCCGCGAGGCGTCGACGGCGTCTTCCATTGTGTCGACTTGAACGGCCTGGGTCGAATAGATCTGCAAAAACGCAATAGATTCAGGTGGCAATTCCGGCGGGGTTTGGAAGCAGGTTTGCAATTCAATCCTCAGGGATCCGAACACAACCGGCGTGTCCAAGGCCACATCAATATCCGTCGATCGCCCGGTAATTTTGTCGAGGGCGCGCAGCGTCGCCTGCCCATATTGATTGAAACTATCTGCTGTCAGGCGCGGCGCCGATGCATCGATCGCGTCTTCTGGCTGGTCGGTTGTTTCATCGCCCGTTTGGGCCACCGCAGCGGCCGATAAACCGATCGCGAGACCGGCAAGCCACGCCCACCTCATTCGATATCTCCCAACCCATCGTCCGCGGGCGTCGGGGACGTGTCCGATTCGTCGCCGAGAGACGACGCGAAAGACCCCACCAATGTCAGCAAATCAACGCTACCACGCGTGTATATGATCTCGCCGGTCCCATCCTTCGGGATATTGTCAAAACTACCGCCGGGTTCGAGGGCGATATAGGCGCCACCTAAGAGCCCATCGGAGGTCACACGCGCATCCGTATCGTCAGGAAGATCAAGTGCGCTGTCGACCGCAAAATTCAACTTCGCTTCGAACCGGTCGAAATCGGCGGCAATGTCAGTGACAATCCCAACCTTCACACCGGCCAGTCGCACGTCCGCGCCGCGGTCTATGCCCGAGACGTTATTGAATCGCGCCGACACATTGTATCGCTCAGATCCCGCCTGGCTGTCACCGCCGCGATCGAGCGCAAACCACATAAAGAATCCCGCCGCAATTAAGACGGCGAACCCAATCAAGGTTTCGAAAACAGACTCACGCATCTGGGGTCCAAGCCTCGTAATCGGCAGTCGTCTCGGCACGATCGCCGCCTTCCTTCAAGCTCCCCTGGGGGCGCTCGGCATAGATGGTCCCGGTCATATTGGGCTTGTGGTCAATTTCCCAGCTATGACGCGGCAAAGGTTCGGATGTCGGTGGCGATTTGAACGTATGGTGTAGCCAGCCATGCCAGTCCGCTGGCACTTTCGAAGGTTCGGCGAGCCCCTTGTAGACAACGTATCGTCTTTTACGACCTTCGATCGAAGGTCGTAAGAGACGATTACCGTAATCGTCTTCGCCGACGAAATCAGACCGACGCGAGATGTCGAACATGGCGCCAAGCGTCGAGCCGTTCCACCAGGTAAAGATCTTTTCCAGCATAGCCTTATCCATGTGTCTGCCGCCTGGGGCGACAATGTGGTCGTTTGGTGGATAATCCAGTCCTTTCAAATCGACAACGCATCGCTGCAGGATTCACCGACACGGTCACCGTCACGCCGCTCGCAGACTTGATAGACGAGGCGAATGCACTCAGGCTGTGACACTGGCCAGGAAGCGACGTCAAATGCCCCCATTTCTCACCTTGTCACTCGATGATCTCTGCCCAGGCGAGCCGCGTCATCGTCTTGAGCGAGCTATTGAAGACCGTCAGATCAGCGCGCCTTACATGCTCTCTGACCTTCTCGCCGTCAGCTTGTCGAAGCCAGCGGAGCCGACGGATGGCCTTCTCGCCGCGGTCACCCGGCGCGCTGATGAACACTTCCTCAAGATCGCTGGCCAACTCAGCCTCGCCGAAATGCTGGACCGCCTCGGTGACCAGCCGAAGACGAGTGATATTGCAGATGCCTTTTCGCTGGGTCTTCCGGAAGAGATCGCAGAAGAAGCGCTTCGGCACTCGGGCGGCCCCCGCGCGGCCGCCTTTTTCCTTCGCGACCAGGCCTCCCGCGCCGCGGCAATCCCGACCATCGCTTTAACGTCCGAGGCGCTTGAAGCGGGCGCCGCGCGCCTCGCACCAATGATGGCCGCGGGTGGTGGCGCCTCTGTCGCAGATCTCAGCGAGTTGCGCGCGAACGCGCCCGCGATCGCCTTGGATATATCAAAGTTCGTCGCCCCCACCGGTATTGCGCACGATATGCTGGCAGACATTCTCGGCGACCTCCGCCTGGCTCTGACGGCCGGAACGCTCGTGCTCACCGGCCTTGGGGCGGCGATCTTCGCCCTGGGTATCGACTATTCCGGCCCGCGCGCCCGAAGAACAGCCGAAGCTATTGTTGGGCTGATCCGGTCATTGACCACCGGCACCGCCCTCTCGCAGAGCCGCGCCAAACAGGTTGGGATTGCCCCGATCAAGGCTGGCCCGCGTACCGACATCCATTTGGTCATCGCGCCGCTCCGCCCGGATATCGCAGAAGAATTACAAGCCGACAGCCAAGGCTTGGCGCCAATCACCGCCTATTGCGCCGATGAGGAGGAATTCGACCTTCTCCCATCTGTGCGGCTCGGCCTGGCTCAAACCGCGCCGGTTGAGCTTGCCCAATTCCTGAACGGCGCATCCAGCGGTTCTGCTTTTCAAGACCTTGCAGGCCTCACGCCAAAGCGCTTGCGCGATCGCGGATTCACGTCGGAAGCGCTCGAAAAGATCGCAAGGGCACTTGCCGACGGGTTGCCATTATCCGCAGCCTTCTCCCGATGGGTTCTCGGTGACGCGTTCATCCAGGACCAGCTGCACCTGAACCCAGACGCCTACGATACGGACGGGCTGGCCTTGTTGTCGGCTATTGGTTTGTCGAAAAAAGAGATCACCGATGCCAATGCCGTCAATGGGCAGCGGCAAGGTGTGCAACTGCAAGATATCCTCGTGTCAGCCGGTTTTACGCCACAACCAGACCTGACAGCCCAGCTCGAACTTGGCGGAGCCATCGCGTCGCAACTGACGGTTCCGCCAGTCATTGAACTAGACAGCGATGCAGACCCGTCAGACATCGCGCTTATTGCAGAAAGCGGGCTGGGCGTACTGATCCATGGACGCCGCGCACCTTTGCCTGACACTGTCCGCGAGCAGATTAAGCGCGCCGTCGAAACCGCAAACGCGACCGAGGATGAGCACGCTTACACTCCTCCCGAGAGCCCTTCGGCAGCCCCGAATGAGCCACCTGCTGAGCCGCCACGAACCAGCAGAAGCCGCCTGCCGGACCGGCGCAAGGGCTACATTCAGAAGGCGACGGTTGGGGGCCACAAGGTCTATCTGCACACGGGCGAGTTTGACGACGGCGCACTCGGCGAAATCTTTATTGATATGCATAAGGAAGGCGCCGCTTTCCGCTCACTGATGAATAATTTCGCGATCGCGATCTCCATCGGCCTTCAATACGGCGTGCCGCTGGACGAATTTGTCGATGCCTTTGTTTTCACGCGGTTCGAACCGGCCGGCGATGTGACCGGGAACGACCGAATCACCAAAGCAACGTCGATCCTCGACTACATCTTCAGGGAACTCGCCGTGTCTTATCTAGACCGTGCGGACCTCGCCGAGATTAGCGATAGTCTCAGTCATGACGGGCTCGGTCGCGGTCTCGCCGACGGGACACGCGAAACTCCGGAGCTCTCTGCAGAAGCGGCCAAGGTCATTTCCCGCGGCTTCTCTCGCGGACAACTCCCGGACAATATTGTCATTCTGGATCGCAGACGCGACGAGGACAGTGCGGACGGTCATTCCGATGCCGGCAGCGACGTCGCCGAGGACGAATCGGCACCGGACTATCTTGCCGATCCTTGCGCGAATTGTGGCAGCTTCACCGTGTTCTACGACGCTGATCGCGGGGAAGCGGTCTGTGATACCTGCGGTGTCGTTGCAAAGTCTGTGCGCCCTTAATCCTCTACCAATCAAAAAGTGCGACCGTTACGCAACACCGGCACGCGATATGTCAGTTGTTACGGGAACTTCAGTTTTCCCCTCAGATCGTAGGGCGTAGACAGAAAAAATGTTACGGTTGCAGATTATCGCAAGTTTCGCTGCTTTGTTCTGCGCAGCGGGGTACGCCCAGTCGGGAAGCGCCGACCGGGTCACCTGGCAGCCGTCCTATTCAGGTTCCTGTCAGGATTGCCGCCTAGTTGGCCAGCAGATGCCCTATTGGGATCTCAGCAACGCCCATTACGGCCGCGCCGATCTCAGCTATTCCACACTCCATGGTTCTGAAGCTGAAGGCACCTATTTCACACAGGTGACAGCCCTTCACACCGATTTCAGCCGGGCAAATCTGCGCAATGCCCATTTCCAGGGCGCCCGGATGAACAGCGCCCGGCTTATCGGCGTCGATGCCTCGGGCGCTGATTTCTCCGGCGCCACACTCGACCGGATTGATGCACGGGAAGCGAAGCTCATCGGCACAAACCTGTCAGATGTCTCTGCGATACATATGCTTGGCTTTGGCGCCGACTTTTCGGCGGCGAACGCGCCGGGTGCAAAATTCGACTTCGCAACGCTACGCGGCGCTATTTTTAATGGTGCTCTTTTGCGCAATACCAGCTTTATTGAGGCAGATGTTGCCGGCGCGTCGTTTCGGGATGTCCGCTTCCAGGGCGCCAATCTCGCGCGCATGATCGGCTACGCCCAGGCCGATTTCTCGGGAGCATGCCGGTCGACTGAAACGCTGATGCCGCCGGAACTGCGCCTTCCCTTCTGTAGCGACTCAGGACTCGCTGCGCTTCAATCCGAAGCGCCTTAAGCCCTAAGCCGAGCGGCCCCGCTAATCCCGTTAGGACTTAATCGGCGGAACAACCCGAATGTGCAGCTCTTTGAGCTGTTCATCGCGAACCGGGCTTGGCGCCTGCATCATCAGATCGCGCGCCTGTTGATTCATCGGGAACAGCGTCACGTCGCGCAGATTTTCAACGTCGGCCAGCAACATAACGATCCGGTCCACGCCCGGCGCAATACCGCCATGGGGCGGCGCGCCAAAACGGAACGCGTTCAACATGCCGCCGAACTCCGCTTCGACCACATCTGGACCATAGCCCGCGAGCTCAAAAGCCTTGAGCATGATGTCCGGGCGGTGGTTCCGAATGGCACCAGACGACAGTTCAATACCATTGCAGACAATATCGTATTGCCAGGCCTTCAGATCGAGGATCTCCTCATCTGATTGGGCGGCATTCAGCGCGTCGAGCCCGCCCTGGGGCATTGAGAACGGGTTGTGGGAGAAATCGACCTTCTTTTGGTCCTCATCCCATTCATACATTGGGAAATCGACAATCCAGCAAAAGCGGAACACGTCGGGCTCAACAAGCCCCAATTCGTGGCCAATCCGGTTGCGGGCAGCCCCTTGCAGACGTTCAGCGTCGGCTTTCTTACCGGCCGCAAAAAACAGCCCATCGCCCGCCTTTATGCCGGCGCGCTCGGCGAGCGCGGACAGGGCGTCACTTGAAAAGAATTTCGCGATCGGACCTGTCGCCGTGAGGGCGCCGTCTTCCTCGACAAACCGCATATAGCCAAGGCCCGGCGCCTGC
The DNA here is from genome assembly GCA_038534535.1 of Pseudomonadota bacterium. GTDB lineage: Bacteria > Pseudomonadota > Alphaproteobacteria > Caulobacterales > Hyphomonadaceae > CALLCD01. The sequence goes on along the minus strand of JBCAWP010000097.1, from coordinate 3,153 downwards.
ATTTCCTTCTTCGCCCAGCCATCCATTTTGTCGAAAAAGCTACGCGGCTGATCGGCAGTATTCGGTGCCGGGATCGCACGGACAATACCGCCCCCTTCCACCACTTTCTTGAACACGCCGAGCGTCACGTCGTCTCTCGTCGTGATATCGGACACGTCCGCGCACTCGATCGGAATTCGCAGGTCCGGCTTGTCAGATCCGTACTTCAGCATGGCCTCGGCATAGGGAATCCGCGGGAACGGACCGTCAGGCACAGTGCGTCCCTTACCCTGCCAGTCGGCAAACTCCTCGAAGACGCCGCGCATCACGGGCTCAATTGCATTGAAGACGTCTTCCTGGGTGACGAAGCTCATCTCCACATCGAGTTGATAGAACTCGCCGGGTGACCGGTCAGCCCGCGCATCTTCATCCCTGAAACAAGCCGCGATCTGGAAGTAACGGTCGAACCCCGACACCATAATGAGCTGTTTAAACTGCTGGGGCGCCTGGGGCAGTGCATAAAACTCGCCAGGGTGAAGACGGCTCGGCACGAGAAAATCCCGCGCCCCCTCCGGGCTCGATGCCGTCAGAATCGGGGTCTGATACTCTACAAAGCCTTGTTTCACCATCCGACGGCGGATCGCCGCAATCACCTCTGACCTCAAGATGATGTTCTTGTGCAGCGTCTCGCGCCGCAGGTCGAGATAGCGGTGCGTAAGGCGAATATCTTCCGGATAGTCGGGCTCGCCGAACACCGGTAGTGGCAATTCAGCCGCTTCCGACTGGATCTCCACATCCCGCGCGACAACCTCGATCTCACCCGTGGCAAGCGCCTCATTCACCAGCTCCGGATCGCGCGCGACCACCTCACCATCCACCGTGATCACGCTTTCCGCACGCAGCCGCTCAACTGCCTCAAATCCGGGAGCACCGGGATTAAAGACGATTTGGGTCAGGCCATAATGGTCGCGAAGATCGATGAACATCACACCGCCATGGTCACGGCGCCGGTGGAGCCAGCCAGACAGCTTCACCTTTTCTCCGACATGGGATTTGCGCAGCTCGCCGCAGGTGTGGGAACGATAGGCATGCATGGAGCGAGAATCCTCTTTCAGGGCACTGTATTTTCCAAGCGCGCAATCGCGCAGCGCCGCTAGCCTTTGTCAAGGTGATCGGCTACCGGTTTTCACATGAGTGACAGTGTTTTGACGCCAATCACCGATCAGACGGCACTTGGTGAATTTTGTGAGGCCCTCGCGGCCCAGACCTTTATCGTCGTGGACACCGAATTTCACCGGGAAACGACCTACTGGCCCCAGCTTTGCCTCATCCAGGCCTCCGCGCCCGGCGTGGAGGGTCTCATCGACCCACTCCATGATGATCTGGATATTGGCCCTTTCCTAGACCTCATCGCCGACGATCGCCGCATCAAAGTCTTCCATGCTGCGCGCCAGGACCTTGAGATCTTCACGCGCCTGATCGGATATCCGCCGGGGCCAATCTTTGATACGCAGATTGCGGCTATGGCCCTCGGCCTCGGGGACTCCATCTCCTATGATTCCTTGATCCAAAGGCTCCTTCGCCAAAACGTGGATAAATCTAGCCAATTCACGGATTGGACCCGGCGACCGCTCAGCGAAAAACAACGCCGCTACGCCCTCGGCGACGTGACCCATCTGCGCGACGCCTATGAAGTCATGATCGAAAAACTGGAACAGTCCGATCGGATTGAATGGGTCCGCGAGGAAATGGCCAGCCTGGAAGATCCGTCAGTCTACGATGTTTCGCCAGAAAACGCCTGGCAGCGCTTGAAAATCCGCAAACCCAAAAAAGACTATGCTGCTGTGCTGGCAGCGGTTGCTGCCTGGCGGGAGGACAAGGCCCAGTCGCTCAATCGCCCGCGCAGGCGCATCCTGAAAGACGATGCCATCTATGAAATTGCAGAACAAAAGCCCCGTAACGAATCTGCGTTTGAGCGACTTCGCGCTGTTCCAAAGGGCTTTATCCATTCGCGCCAAGCGACCGGGCTCGTCGAGACGGTAAACGCGGCGCTGGATGATATGGATCGCTACGCGCCGGATCTTCCGAAGCGCAAACAGAATGCGCAAACCCCAGCCGGCGCGCCGGAGATGCTCAAGGTCCTGTTGAAACATGTGAGCGATGACGCCCAGGTCGTCCCTCGGCTCATTGCCAACGCATCAGATATTGAACGCATTGCCCGGGGTGAAGAAGACGGTATTGCCGCCTTCCAAGGCTGGCGAAACGAAATCTTCGGCCAGCGTGCCCGCGCGCTTCTTTCTGGCAAACTCGCCCTCTCGTTTGAGGATGGTCAGGTCCGACTTTTTGAAACCTAAGCGCCAAGCGCTCTCAATGGGTGCGCACCTCGGGCCGCGAACCGAGCAGATCAGCGGCTGTCGCCAAACGCCGTTCTACTTCGTTTGAGACCATCGCCGTTCGAGGCGTTTCGACAGAAAGGACCAAGGCGTCACGCGAGCGTTCGAGCCGAGAGGTTTTCAAAACGTCTGCTGAGCGCCCCGAATAGACGCAGCCGACCCGCATGCACGCGCCGAGTTGAGCGGCAAAATCCACAAGACCTGGCGCCAGCAAAGGCTGAAGCCGCTCGGGACACCTCAGTCCTCGCGCATATCGATGCCCGACGGCGAGCGCCAGGAAAAGCCGTTCGGTATGCGTCACGCCCGTGAATGGCCCGCGCAGCACTTGGTCAAAAACCATGCTCGCGCGGTGGTCCGGATGGAACCGCGCGCCGGAATCTGCGAGCCGGCAGGCCGCTTCCAATATCCGATCGGACACATCGACATCGCCGAATAAGTCCGGTCCCTGGCGAAGCGCACCGCCAAGCCACCCGAAAAGAGAGTGCCCGAATCGCCGGGCCTGGTCTGGCAGTCTGAGATAGAGGTCGATCCCATCGAACAATGGGTCCCGCTTGCCCGCCGTATTCGGCAAACCGTGGCGGATCACGCCCTCGCGTAACCCGCTCGCAGACACAATGATCTCATCGAAACCACCAAGCTGGACAACCTGGTTCAGAACCATGGCCGCATAGGGCAGAACCGCGGCGCGCTTCTGGCTCGCACGGGCAAGGCGCTGGCGAAGAATCGCGTCCTTAGACTGACTTGCCTCATAGATCAGCTCAATAGCCTTCTTATCCAAACG
>JBCAWP010000096.1:0-9081 GCA_038534535.1 Pseudomonadota bacterium | reverse complement strand
ATCTCAAGGCGATGATGGCGCAGAAGGCTGACGCTGTGAAAGGCCTCACAGACGGCGTCGCGTTTCTCTTCAAGAAGAACAAAGTGGACCATTTCCCAGGGCGTGGCCGGATTACAGGACAGGGGACGGTCGAGGTGACCGGCTTTGACGGGAAGACGCAGACCCTCAGCGGGCGCAATATCGTCATCGCCACCGGCTCCGAGCCTGCCAACCTGCCGGGCATAGAGATCGATGAAGAACGCGTGGTGACGAACACCGGCGCCCTGTCGCTGAAGGCTGTGCCGAAGAAACTGATCCTCATTGGAGCGGGCGTTATTGGGCTTGAGATGGGGTCCGTCTGGTCCCGGCTCGGCTCGGAGGTCACAGTTGTCGAATATCTCGACCGGATTCTTCCGGGCGCCGACGCGGAAATCGCGAAACAAGCCCAGCGACTGTTCAAGAAGCAAGGGCTCGACTTCCGCCTCGGCCAAAAGGTGACGGGTGTCGAGAAACTGAAATCGAAGCTGAAATTGACGATGGAGCCCGCAAAGGGCGGGGCGCCGGAAACGCTGGAAGCCGACGTCGTGATCGTGTCGGTTGGGCGGAAGCCGTATACCGACGGTCTTGGACTGGAGGCCGTTGGCGTGAAGACGGATCAGCGCGGCTTCGTCGAGACGGACCATTTCAAAGCGGCGCCTGGGGTCTGGGCGATTGGTGACTGCATCCACGGCCCGATGCTTGCCCACAAGGCTGAAGATGATGGCACCGCCGTCGCCGAACTGATCGCCGGCAAAGCTGGCCATGTGGACTACAATCTCGTGCCGTCCGTTGTGTACACCAACCCCGAAATCGCTTGGGTCGGTCAGACAGAGGAGCAGCTGAAAGCCGCGGGTATCGACTACAAGTCAGGGAAATTCCCCTTCCAGGCGAATTCTCGGGCCCGAACCAACCATGAAACCGATGGCTTTGTGAAAATATTGGCCGATGCCAAGACGGACCGGATCCTCGGGGCCCACATGATGGGCGTGGGGGTCGGTGAGCTGATCGGCGAGATTTGTGTGGCCATGGAATTCGGCGCGGCCTCGGAAGATGTGGCGCGGACAAGCCACGCCCATCCGACCATGTCCGAAGCGATCCGCCAGGCCGCCATGGGCGTCGAAGGCTGGACGATGCAGATGTAGGTGGTACGCTCTCCTTTCAGGATTGAAGGAGCACTGTTCTTGCCTGTGCTTGCGCACCACCCCTCGGCCGGGTGGTCCATCCGGCCAGCGACCCGCGGCGACGCCGACGGTATCGTCGATGTCTTTCGAGATTGTCTCGTCGACTTTCCCTGGCGGGGAGATCCCGTAGCCCAGGCACGGGATCTCGTGCGCGCCATGCATGCCCACGCGACATTCGTGGCAGAAGAGCCGCAGGCCGGCATTATCGGTTTCCTGCTTACCGATAGCGGGGTGGCCTATGTGCCCTACCTCTTCGTGCAATTGGACTGGCGGCTCTGCGGCGTGGGGCGCACGCTTTTGCGCCTGGCGCGGCAAGAGGCTGGCCGGCCGCTGACCTTGGATGTGGACGAAGCCAATCGAGCGGGGCGCGCGGCCTATGAGGCCCTTGGATGGCGGGTGGCAGCAACGTCGCGGGGGCGCCGCGGGCACCGTCAGATCCGCATGCTGAGCCCTTAGGCCAAAATTGGGGTTTGAGCGTCGCCCGCAGGCTCGCTAGTCTTCCCGATAGATCAAAACAGGGAGGGCTTTGCCATGGCAGACCGGCACGCAGAATTAGCGCAGTTACGTGAAAGTTTGGCGCAGATGAATGAAATGCTCGGCGAGGAGCCCCCGCTGGACATTCTACGTCAGGCTTATATCCAGGCTGGCTTGGCGAACCCTATGGCGGACGGCGTCGAGGCGAGTGAGATCGAACTCTCCGGCATTCCAGGCCTGAAGATGACGCCCGGTGAGACGATCGGTGATCGGACACTCCTCTATTTCCACGGCGGCGGCTATGTGATCGGGGCACCGCTCGGTCACCGGGCGATGGTGTCGCACATGGCGCACCATCTGAAAGCAACGGCGTGGTCCATGGACTATCGGTTGGCACCGGAAGCGCCCTTTCCAGCGGCGGTGGAAGACGGGCTTGCCTCCTACCGGGCCCTGTTGGATGCGGGTCTCGCGGCAAACCAGATCGTGATTTCTGGCGATAGCGCAGGCGGCGGCCTGACGCTTGCGACGGCGCTTAAGATCAAGGCGGAGGGATTGCCGATGCCGCTGGCGCTCATGCCGCTCAGCCCCTGGGCAAATCTTGAGAACAATGGCTGGACCTATGGCGCGGTTGGCGCGCGCGACCCGATGATCACCAAAGAAGGTATCGATGGCATGGCGGCGCAGTATCTGAACGGGGCAGATCCGCGCGACCCTTATTCATCACCTGTGAATGGGGATTTCGCGGGGCTGCCGCCCATGCTGATTCAGGTGGGATCGGAGGAAGTCCTCCTCTCGGATTCCACGTTGCTCGCTGAACGGGCCGGGGCTGCAGGCGTGCAGGTGGATCTTCAGATCTGGCCCGACATGGTCCATGTTTTTCAATACTTCCACGGCGTGTTGAGCGATGCCCATGCCGCATTCGAGGCCATGGCCGATTGGATGGCGCCGCGCTGGTAGCCCTGGCGCCCTATTCGGTGATGATAAAGCCTTCCGGAATCGGACGGGGCGATTCCGCCACGCCGACATTGCGCGGGATCAACTCTCCGGGGGCATTCTCACGGCGCGCATAGGATTCGACGAGCGAGGTGTAGGGTGGGACAAAGATCCAGCCGTCCTCCGGTGTATTTTGTTTGATCTCGAAATGCAGGTGGAATGTGGTCGGTGTGCCGCCGAAATCCTTCGAGACATATCCAAGGTGCTGTCCGGCTGTGACAGTGTCCCCGACGGAGACCTGAAGCGCGCGCATATTGAGGTGCAAGTAGCGATAGATCCGCGGGCCGGCGCGGACCGAGACCGTGTAGCTGCCGATATTGGAAATGACCCCGTCCTCCGCTGCGACGACGCGGTAGCGCGCAATGCTGGCAGGGTTATCGCTGTACTGGCGACGCATGGCGTTGCAACCGGCAGCATCGCCGACGCGGATGTCCTGTCCAAGGTGGACCCGCTCCACCGGGCAGGTCGGCGTTGAGAAATTGGACGAGCGTGTTTCGCAGAAATTATCGCGCCACGGATACTCGTAATTGCGGGGATCGCATTCGTCGCCGCCGCCAATCCCGCCGCCAAAATTCCACACCATGGACTGTGGGAAAGCCGGTGCATTTAGGATCGGGAAGACCATGTCCGGCGCATAGACCGTCTCATCGAATGACCCCGTGCCTGAGCCCGCGATGAGATCACCTGGTTGGCGGTAACTGAAGGCTGGTTCCGGCGCCGGTGGGGGAGGTGGCGGAGGGGGCGATGGTGGCACGTCTTCCTCGACAGGTGTCTCAGGGCCAGCGTCGCTGCCCGTATCTGTCGCGGGCGGCGTATCGGCTTCGCTCTCGTCGTCCTCTATCTCTGCGACGGTATCGGATCCGGTTTCGGTATTAGGGGTATCCGCTTCAGTGGGCGGCGGCGGGCTAACCGGTGGAGACGGAACGGGCGTTTCCGGTGGCGGGGGCGGCGGTGAGGCTTCTGGCTGCTCGGGCGGGGCGCTAAAACCTGGAAACGCAACGCCATTATCGCAGCCGGCGAGAAGGGCGGCGGCGGCGGCCGCCCCGAGAACACGGACCCGCATGCCCATTAGCGAGACCTCGCCACCACCAACGACTCGGCCACACGCAAGGCTTCGTCTTCTTCAATACAGGAGCCAGTGCTGGGGTTCAAAGCGTGGCATTCAAACTCAATAAGATAGTCTGCGCCATAGCGCGACAGGGCGACTTGGGCCCCAGCGACAGTGGCGGTGAAAACCGGCACCCCACGCTCGGCTGTGGGTTCCCCATCGATCGTGGCGACCTGGTTCGTGCCGTTAACGACGATGTCGTAAACCGCGCCCGGATAGGTGGCGAAGTAGCCATCGCTGACGGGGCGATAGGTCGGCGCGGCGCCCGTCGCCGATTGGACGGTTGCGATCCCCGTTGGCAACAAGACCGGCACGGGTGGGGCGTCCGTGGTGGCAGACTGGGCCTGGGCAAAGTTCTGGCTCCCATCGGATGCGCCGGTCAGGTCATCGCGGGCCGCCGCCCAATCAATATTCGCGGTAACATTCGTGTTGGCTTGGGGCCCGCCCGTTTCGAGGACTGGCGCTGGGGCCCCCTCTGCTGGGCCCTCCTCTTCGGTCACCTCACCACCGCCGCAGGCGGCGAGAATGCCGAGGCCAAGGAGGGCAAGTGAAAGCCGCTTCATTTGTCTGTCTCCTCTACGCGAGCCGTGAAGTCCGGATCAGCATATCGGACAAGCCCGAGCGATTGAATTCGCTCACGCATGGCCATGATATCGTCCCGGCTTGGATTGGTTCCGCCACCGGTCCATGTGACAACGAATTCTCCTGAATAACTGGCTTTTTTGAGGCGTAATCCAGCCAACTGCGGATGCTTGGAGGCCCATTCGCGAAACACTCTTCGCCCTTCGGACCGGTTTTCGCGGAAAGCTTTTCGGCAAGCTTCGATGGGGGGCGTATCATCAAACCGAATGATGAAGTCGATATAGCCGCGCTCGTCCATGACAACTGTTTGCTCTTCAATCGTCACATCCGTGGCGGGCAGTGTCGTTGTCTGCGCTGTCGAGACTTTGGCCGTGGAGTCCGGCTCATAGGGGCCGAGCAAAACGGCGCCGGCCAGAGCCCCGGCGGATATTCCGATCGCCCCAAGGAGTGCCCCGGTGCGTGATATTCCCCATTTATTGGTCCATTTCGTTTCGGTGCCACCCGCCATGCCCCGCGTCTCCTTTATGTCATAAGGCTTAGTCCGGAAGATTCTCCAGATTCAGCCAACCGCCGCCGCATGGCCTTGTGCACATGCCTGGTTGATCTGGGATCGGGGTTGATCCCGGGTATTGAGAGCATTCTGACGCGCATTGTTCGGTTGAGCGAGGATCGAGGAGCGACATGAGGGTCGTCTCGAGTTCCGCGCCAGTGGAGTCTGGAAACTTCGCTGCGATGAGCGCGAGGGCCGCCGAAACATGGGGCGCTGCCATGGATGTGCCTTGCTCATACGCATAATAGCACGTGTCCAACTGATTGCCGGTGACCGGATCGATACAGTTCTTAGACGGCTTGGTGGACAAGACCCCGTCCGGGCGTCCGTCGCCATCATCATCGCGGCGCAGATCACCGCCAGGCGCGAGTACATCCACGTCGACGCCATAGTTCGAGTAAGGGGTGATAAAGCCACGCGCGTCGCCGGCGGCCACGGTAATGACATTGCGGCACCCGCCTGGCGAATAGAATTCGGTGGACAAGCGCGCATTTCCGGCCGCGGCAACGACCACAGCGCCTCGTTCCACGACGGTGTCGATAGAGTCCTGCAGAGAGGCCGGGCAGCGTTCAAACAAGCCAATCGATAGATTGATGATGTCGGCCGGATTCTCATTCCAGATTTCGTTGCCGAGATTGTCGTCGACCGGCATGACGCCGCCCGCCCAGCGGATCGCATCATTGATATCTGAGAGACGGCCGCCGCACTTACCAAGCGCGCGGACAGGGACGATTGTCACATTCCAGTTTCCGCCGGCCACACCCGATCCATTATTGCTGGCCGCTGCGCCAATCGTGCCGGCGACATGGGTGCCATGGAAGGAGTCTTCGGCGAGGGGCGCGTTTGGATTGCAAAGATCGCCCGGATCGTTTGGATCTGAATCCCGACCGTCGCCGTCATTGCCCATGGCCGGATCCGTCACAAGATCCCAACCCGGCGCGACATTTGTCGAGGCAGCAATATCGGGATGGCTGAGGGCCAGGCCCGTATCGACCACCGCGACGACCACATCCTTGGAGCCCTGCTGGCCCTGGCGGGTCCAGAAGTCAACAAAGCCGGTTCCGCCGATCGAGCGGCCGTCACCGGTGCCGTTGTTTTGGAAGTGCCATTGCAAATCCCAGAGGGGATCGTTCGGCATGATGCCGATTGGCCCGGGCGGAACATCGGCGGGACGCCGCGCGAATTGGTGTTCGAAAATGAAGTCGCGTTCGCAGTATTCGTACTCGCCGGTCTGTTGCAGCGACTGCACGAGGCACTCGGTTGCGAGGGCCGGATCAGCGCGCAGCTGCTCCTCCGTGACATTTTCAGGGCAGCTATCGTGAACCACGTCCGAGATGAAGGGGGCGCCTTCTTCACCGCCAAATTGTGTCGCGTCGGCGAACAGGTCGATGACCATATGCCCGCCTTTCGAGGTGCGGACCGTGCCTTCGAGGCCGAGATTGTTCATCCGCTCATACATGCGGCTGCGGGCATCCAGCTGAACGGCGAGAACCTTTGGTTCAGTTGCAAGTTTGCGGCTGGCGCGCATGGCAGCGCGATTCTGAAGCACGGGCTTCAAGCGCGGTGGAGCGCCTGGAAGGCCGCGGGGCGGGGCGGCGCGGATGCCCTGGCCACCGTCCGGGCCAATTTCTCCAAACAGGTCGTCGTCTGTATCCGCTGCGCTCTCATAGGCGTCCGGCTCTTCGGCAACGACGGCCGAGATCTCTTCCTGCAGAGTTTCGGCTTCGATCGCGACCAATTGGATCGGCTTCGCGATGATGGACCCAACGGCAAACTTGGCGGGCAAACGGTCGTCGGCTTCCGGCTCTAGCGTCCGGCTCGCGAACGCGCGATCCTCGATCGAGACCTGGTCGAGCCGTGAGCCGGGCCGTGCTGGGGGCGCTGATCCTCTGATTTGGTCCAAGGCGGCGTCGACGACGGTATGGGCACGTTCTGCACGTTCTGCTGGTTGATCGCACGATGCCAAGGCCGTTGCCAAAGCCATTACGCTGGCAAACTTAAGCCACGGCTGCGCCTGCCAAAGTGTCTTGTGAGCCATGTTCTACGCTTCCCCTTACAGACTGCGGCCACAACCCCGCGGCCGAACTGGACTATGTCGCCGATATCGAGACCTTAACTCTATGGCAATCAAATGGCGAGGTCCTGCAGCGAGCAATGGCAGACCAGTTTTGCGCAGCCTGTCACCGTAGGGTCACAAGCCTGAACCTAGCTAAAACAAAAACTTACCTCGCGCTTCAGTCAACTTGCGTTTATTTGACCTATACGCCATGACAGATCAGGTGTGGGGACACGAAGAACATGCAGTATGTGTCATACGATTTTGAGAAGAAGATCTCGGGCCTGAAAGCAAAGTCCCGGCGCACGATCTTATTCATGGCCAGCATGGCCGGCGCCGCCGTCGCGTCCTATGGCGTTTTCGCGCTGGTTTATTTCGGTGGCTTCGGCATTCCCCTCGCTGAAGCGGGCATCATGTCGACAGTGATCGGCGAACGCGCCATCAATGCCCTGTCGGCCGCGAATGGCGCCGCTGAACTTGCTGGTCTTTCGGCACTTCGGGTTTGGTCACTGCGAGAAAGCAAGATGACCCTTTTGCTCACACACGCTATGATCCTTGAAGACGAACCGGAAACTGCCATGCAGATTCTGCTGAATTCTGATTTGAAGACCTGACGAAACAGTCAGCGAGGACAGGCGAATGGACACTTCTGATACTGCAAACCGCCAGATCAGCGCGCAGAGCATCTGGAAGGAAATCCAGTCGGAAAAACGCGGTTTCAAGCGCCTCATGACGCTGCTGACGGCGCTGTTTGTCCTGACAGCTTTTATTGTCGTCGGAATGTTTCTTGTGTCGCAACGTATCCTCGATGATCTGCGCGCCGAATATACGAGTGAGGTCCGCACAATTAAGTCCGAAGCGGCCGTGTCGCGCGGTGATGCCATGCGGAAGATCCAGAACGTTCTGACAGCCACGATCAAGATCCGCGAGGAGCTGACGCAGGCGTCTGAATCCATGGTGTATGCTGAGCGGGCGCGCGCAATCGGCGAAGGCCGCGCGAGCGATAGCGACGTGGCCACAGCGCTCGCGGAGGGGCGGCTCTACACAGTTGGTGCTGCGCTCGATCCATCGCGCGAATTGCTCATGCGCGCCGTGTTCGATGACCGGTGTATGAGCGCGGACACGCTGGGGCCGGCGGAGTGTCTGTTCCTCAACGCCGTCCTCTCCGATTGGGATCGGCGCGATGACCGGGACCCCGGCTCCGAGGATGAGGCGCTGCGGCTTGATATGGATACGCCGCGCGATCTGCGGGACAACTATCTCGACGTGATCGATGTTGAACGGGCATCGGACCTGATGGCGCTGACGCCTTATGCCGAGGCGGGCCTGTCGCAACTCTATTTCGCTTATGCGGACAATGATCAGCTGGGCCGCGATCGCGACTGCCAGCTCGCGATTGAGGCGGGTACCCGCGCGATCGAACATGAGGTCGATGGCGTTGGTCCATTCCTGATGGCCGGCGAATGCCTACGGAAACAGGGCCAGTTCTATCAGTCCAATCAGACCTTCGCCCAAGCGAGGGACTGGTATGAGGACCGTCGGTCCGATCCCGATTTCGACGACAAGCGTTTTTCCCAGGATATCTTCCGGCAAATTTACCACGGATTTGGTACCACCGGGATCGCGGTGGTCGCCGATGAGGCCCAGAATGGTCAGTTGCTCGACAGTGCGAACCTCAACCGGCTCAACCAGGCTGAAAGCAATCTGTTTCTGGCCGCAGACCTCCGCCAAGACCGGGGCGAGGGCGATGTTGGGCGGGTGTATACCACTGAGAATGTTGGGTTTATCTATGTGTTGGAGCGCGACTGGCCGCAGGCACTTTTCCATACCGCTGAGGTCGACAAGGTCGTCCCGCTCGCTTGGAACCTGATCATTCGTCGGATCGCCGCCGGCGAGATCTATGCCTCGCTGTCTGATGGGTCTGCGAGCGAACCAAGCGGCGGTCTCGATTCTCCAGAGAAGGCGCTCGCGATCGCCTGCGATGCGGAGCGGGTGCTCCTGTCGATGCCGTATGAATGGTACGATAAGGAAGAGTTGCTGAAGCTTCTGCCAAACCAGAACGGCTACCATGACCTCGTTGATAGACACGGAACGGACGGCTCGAAATCTGCTCAACGAG
>JBCAWP010000095.1:0-9146 GCA_038534535.1 Pseudomonadota bacterium | reverse complement strand
AACCGCCAAGAGTAATCTTGGAACCATCGGTTAGTATGATCGTTCGGATCTCACCGGTCGATGTTGTGTGCCGCCCTTTTCTTCGGCCTTGGCGTATGGAGCCTGTCCAGCCCCTCGGCGAAGGTATTCGAGCACACAACATCGACCGGTGAGATCCGAACGATCATACTAACCGATGGTTCCAAGATTACTCTTGGCGGTTCGACGTCCCTAAAAAGCTCCTTTTCAGATCAGAGCCGCCAGGTCACCCTCAACAGCGGTAGAGCCTTCTTCGACGTCTCGCCCGATATTGACCGCCCATTCACAGTATCAGCCGCAGATACCCGTATTCGCGTTCTTGGAACCTCATTTGATGTCGCATTCAGATCAGAGGACGTCCACGTCTCGGTAGAACATGGCCGCGTCGATGTCTCAATAATTGAAAACGGCAGCGTGACCGATTCAAGTTTGCTGACTGACGGCATGCAGATCAGCGCCGCTTACACTGGCGTTATGGGTCCTAAAAACAATTTTGATACCAACACGTTGTCTTGGAGGCAGGGCCAGCTTGCCTATGTGGACACTCGTTTGGAAGACATTGTTGAGGAAGTGAACCGCTACAGGACCCCCTCCCAGAAAATCAAGATCGCCGACGCAGCGCTGGAGAATTTACGGGTCAGTTTCAGTGTCGCAGCCGATCAGACCGACACGCTCCTTTCCGGTCTAGAAGCCATACTGCCAATCGAGGTCGAGCGATCGGCCACCGGCACCACGATTATCCGCGCCTCCCGCGAAGACTAAGTCGTCGCCACGTCGAAGTCCGGTCGCCTTGCAGCCATGAAGCTTTTATGAAGTTTGTCGGAATCTCCGAAAATTTGACGACCTCAAGCGACTGGTTGGCGTAGGCGCAGCAGAGTTCGTCTCTCAGACCGCGCGCTGTCTGCGTCTTTGTTTGCTATCACAACCAGGGCGAGGGGTTTTTCTATGCACACCGTTAAAGAGCCGAACGCAAGCAATGCTTTGCGTAATCTTTATCATATGCGGTTTATGACCGCGTCATCGTTCGCGTTTGCGGCCATCAATCTGTGCGGCGCTGCAGCTGCGCAAGCTGAAAAAGCGCAACCGATCTCAATCGAAAGCACCTCGCTGAGCGCGGCGCTTGTTGAGCTCTCGCAAGAGACGGGCGTTCCGATTTTTGCGGCCTCGGAGCTCACCGACGGCAAGGAAATCCAGCCCTTTACTGCAACACTATCAGTCTCTGCGGCGCTGGATCGTATGCTATCAAATACAGGTTTGGCGGCGATCGATGATGTGAATGGGACAATTGTTCTTTCAGGCGTTCAGGAGGCAGCAGAGCCATCACAAAGACCGGTCAGAAGAGAAGACGAGGAGGCCCGAGTTCGACCAACCGATCCCGAACCTATTGTCGAAGCTGCATCAGACGAGACCAGCCCCCTCATAAAAGACACGGTCTTTGTTACGGCGCGGAAGCGGGAGGAATCTATTCAGGACATCCCTGGCGTCATAAATGTTCTGTCGGCGGAACAGTTACGGTCCAACGGCACAACGGACGCACGGTCCCTCGCCTTGAACACACTTGGGATCGTTTACAGCGAAACATTTGCAGGCTCCGCAGCACCACGTATCACGATCCGCGGTGTTGGGGATGACGATTTCAATCCGAACGGTTCTTCCTCGGCGGCCATCCACGTCAATGGCGTGTTCCAGGGGACGAACGGACTGCTGAACAGCCAGTACTTTGACATCGACCGGGTCGAGGTCTTGAAAGGTCCGCAAGGAACACTCTACGGGCGGAACGCAACCGCCGGCACGATCAATATCATCACCGCCCGCCCTGAGCCCGAATATGGCGGGTATCTCGATATCGAAGCCGGCAACTTCGGCACCTTTCGCGGCGAGGGTGCCGTCAACCTGCCGATCAACGAAGCGTTTCGTGTTCGCTTTGCTGCCTTGTTCGAAGAATCCGACGGATTCTTCGAACATCTCGGAACAGGTCCCGTGACCGGATTTTCCTACGCTCCTGGCCTTATTCCGGCTCAGGAACTTGTTGAGCCGGTCGGGGCTTTCGGCGGTGCAGATCGTTTCTCGCTGCGACTGACATCCGAGCTAGACTTGACGCCATCCACCCTCGTCACGGCGACGGTTTCCTATGGCGAAGATGAAAGCGAACTGCCTATCCCCGATGTGACGACCGAAGTCTTCGAAGATTTCGCCGGCGGCCAAGCCTTCTTCATCGACACGAATGATCCCTTTATTGCGGCTTTTGGCGCAGCGGTCGACGATGATCCGTTCACGGTCTTCTCCGAAACGCTTCCGCAAAACGACAATGAGCAATTCGGCGCGAATCTTCAGATCGACCAAGCCTTTACGAGCGATATCTCCGGCGTTCTCCTTGTAGGATACGAGTCGCTTGATCGGGACTTCAACACAGCCGATGCCCTGCCCTTCAATGTTGCGGATTTCTTGTTCCGAAACCAATTTCGACAGCTGACCGTCGAAGCGCGCCTGTCGGATGACAACTCCGATGGCTTTGGCTGGATCATTGGCGGCTTCTTCCTGGATGATGAAGTCGAATTCGGAACCAACCTCATATTTTTGAATTCGGGGCTGTTTCAAAGCAATATTGAAACAGACTCTCTGCAAGAGCGCAGCTCGTTCGGTGTTTTTGCGTCGGCGGACTGGACACCCGTAGAGTGGGCGACCCTCGAGGCAGGCGTCCGATTTTCGTCCGACGATGTGACACTGGACGGTGTTACGCGAAACCTCGACCCGTTTGGCGTCTTTGGAACTCCGCCAACCTTCTTCCCACCTGGCGAGGTTTTCATTGGGTCAACGATCGACCCAAATGATCCGCTGACGTTCAATGAAGAGTTTGACGATGACGAGGTTACTTGGAACGTCGCAACGACCTTGCGACCATTGGATGGGCTGAACGTCTACGGCAAGATCAGCACCGGCTATAAGGCCGGCGGCTTTGACGGGTCGACAATTCTTGCAGCTGAGGAAGCGCTACCAATCGAATCCGAAACGGTGATTGCCTATGAAACTGGCGCGAAATATCAGTCACCTAACGGGCTCTTCGGTGGGGAAGCGAACCTCTTCCTCTACAATTTTGACGACTACCAATCGACAGCACTCGTCAATGTCGGTGGGGTCGTGTCGAATGTCAGAACAAACGTGGCCGACGCACAAATCCGTGGCGCAGAATTGGCCGCAAATATAACACCGTTTGAAGGTTTGGTTCTGAATGCCGGCCTAGCGCTTCTCGATGCCGACATCGAAGACTTCGTTGGTGATGATCCGACGATCGAGGGAAACGAACTACCGTTTGCGCCGACAGTCTCCTGGAACGCGTCTATCGTTTATGCACGGCCAATCTCAGAGCGTTTCGTCCTTAATGCCCAGGTTGATGTCAGTGGTACCGGTAGTCATTTCCAGACTATCAACAACAATGACGAGGTGCAGTCTTTCGTCGTACCAAACGCACGCGTCAGCCTTGCCGCTGCCGAAGGCTGGGAAGTGGCCCTATGGGTCAGGAACTTCATCGATGAAGAGTTTCAGGTGGGTTTCTTCCCATCCACAGGTCTGACACCGGACACATTCTTCCAGGGCAACCCGCGGACCTTTGGCGCAAATCTAAGGTTGGCGTTCTGACTGATCGTAGCAAAACATCAGGAAAAATTTCGAGGTTGGTGCCAGAAAGGCACCAACCTCTCTTCTTTACCAAACAGTCATTCACACGTCCCCTCGGGATATTGCTACCGGGACCAACAATCCGTTTATGCCAGCTTTTTCCACCCTGAACGGACGGCCTGTAACGGAATTGGTCTCGCCTCACGCGCAACTTGGCCAATACAATGTCGCGCGCAGCGTCGCTGTGCGTGACAGACGACGCCGCGCATCCTTTGTATACGTTTGGCGACCATTAGGACGATCAACTGTCGCTCAGATCAGCTATCGTTTGGGGCCTGTAGGATCTGCCCAGTTAGCGCGGCCAGCCGTAGCCGTTCCCGCGCAAGATTGAACTCCGTGGCGATCGAGTTGAGTGACGCCTGTTCGAGTTCTAGGCGGATTTCGATCAAGCGTGGCAGCGTTCGCAATCCCTGTTCATATTCAATTTTCGCTGCGTCAAACTGGGCAGTTTTTAGACGGGCCACGTCGGCTTGCCGCGCATTCTGTGCCTCCAGGAGCAAGGTGCGCCGATGCGTGACTTGTATGTCTTCCTGGAGATTACGACGCGCCACGGCGAGTTCACCGCGCGCACGCGCCGCCTGGGCACTCGCTTGCCGACGGCGGGCTGTGAGCGCAGACCCTGTCAGGATTGGGACCGAGACATTCACGCCCACCCGGGTCTGTAGGTCGAAACCTCCGTCGAAATCCTCAGACGCATAGCTTGCGATCCCGACGACATCGATGATTGGCAACCGCTCGCGCGCTTGGCGCTTTGCCGATGCGTCTAGTCCATCTGACGTTCGCCGCAGGGCTTCGAGGCCGGGATTCTGGCGAACAGCAGACGCAACGAGATCCTGCAAATCTTCTGGCGATTCTGCGGAGGCCCGATTGCTAACCTGTAAACGAGCGTTGTCACACAACGCCCCTGCATCTCCAGTCGCTAGAGCGACTTCAGTCGCGGCCCGGTCCCGGCGGAACTCGAATTCGAAACGGATCGCTTCGGCGGAGGCCTTCTCAGCAGCCACTTCGGCTTGTTCTAAACGCGTCGCACCACCCTGGACCAGAAGCGACTCAATCGCCTCCAATTGCTGACTGAAATAAGAGACCCGTTCTTCGGTGGCGCGCAGTTGAGCCAGGGCTTCCTGCCACGCAATGTAAGACAGACCGGCGTCGAGCGCTGCCGCTGCCTTCGCATCGAGTACAAAGTTTTCCTGGGCTGCAATATCAGAGCGCGCCGCTTTCCGTGCGAGACTTGAATCGCCGAAGTCAATGACGCGTTGTGACAACCGCACGCCGATCTGGTTCTCGATCTGACTATCGACCAGTCCGTTATCGCCTATCCCCGTTCGGCCAAAAGCAGCAAGCTGTGGACGCCTCAGCGATCGCGCCTGTTGAAGACCAGCTTCCGCATTATCGAGATTGGCCCGAGCCACACGGACACTTGGGTCATTGCTAGACGCAAGACTCAGGGCATCCGCAAAGGCCAGGCAATCGGCATAGACGGGCGCTGCTGTCGCTAGAGCAGCAACCGCCAACGACGCCAGTCGTGACGTGACCCGGCCCGTCATGACGATTGGAGCCCTTTAACAAGAGACGCGCGAATAGGCTCAACCAGGTAATCGACCAGCGTGCGACTTTTCCCGCTGAAGATGAAGACGTCTACGGGCATACCGGGAATGATCTCAAGTTCCGGGTGATTTGAAATTTCTTCCGGCGAAATTTGGACCCGCGCCTCGTAATATGATGCGCCGGTTGCTGGCTCCGTTTTAAGGTCCGCACTTACATCTATGATCGTCCCGATGAGGTTTGGTGTCAGCCAGCTCTTATAGGCCGAGATCTGTAAGCGGACATCTTGGCTTTCGAACACTGAGGCACGGTCAACGGGCCGTATGCGGACAGATGCGGTTATGCTGCCAAGGTCCGGGACGATCTCGAGTATCGGTTCTCCTGGTCTAACAACACCGCCTTCTGTCGAAAAAGCGAGATTCAGAATCTCCCCGGCGACAGGCGCGGCGATGACCGACCGGTTGAGCACGTCTTGCGCCGCAAATAGCCGTTCCTCAGCAGCGAGCAGCTCAGCATAGGCTTCCCGAAGCTCCGTTGAGACATCCTCACTGAATTTGGCTTCTCGTTGTGCAATCTGAACCGACAGGTCCCGTGCCTCGGCTTGGGCCAGGACCTTTTCGTTTTCGAACCGTGCAATGTCGCCCTGCTGGCTTGCAATACTCCGTTCGAGTGCTGTCACCTCATCACGGCGGACAAGTTGCTGGGCGAACATGTTGGAGATGACGCCAAGCTCTTCTTCCGTCGCCGTCAAGGCACGCCTCGCAATCTCGATCTCTTCATCCTTAAGGTCGGCCGAGACCAGAGCATTTGCACGCCGCGTTTCTAAGACTTTGACGTCAGCAGCCAGAGTGTCGCGTTGCTGGATATAAAGGTCTTGCTCGCGTGCAATGATTTCAGCGCGCTTTGCATCTGAGATCTCCAGATCGTCGAGCCCTTCAAAGACCGGCGCACCGCTGCGGTCCTGTAAGGCAGACAGTCTTTGAACGGAGGCCCGCAATGCCGCAATTTGCTGGCTGACCTGATCTCGGCTGGCAAGTGACGCGGTTTCCTGCAAAACAACCAGCGTCTCCCCGACCTCGACACGGCTACCATCTTGGACGGCAATCGTCTGAATAATCCCGCCTTCGAGGTGTTGGATGACCTGACGATCATTTTCGACCACGATCGTACCGCCGGCGGCAACGCCCTCCTCTAGGGGCACAAAGCCCGCCCAGGCACTGAACCCGCCGAAGCCGAAGACACAGATAGCGGCCATGCCAAGGGTGAATCGATCAAGCTTAGCAGAGGTTTTCATCGTTGAAGGTTTCATTGGGAGACCTCCGACAGGTTTGGACGCACGGGAACCACATTCGATGTTGGTTTTTCTGGTTCCGGATTAGACTGTGGTCGCCGCAAATTGTGGATGGCACCGTCACGGACCATCAGGCAGAGATCCATTCTCGCAATCAGTGCTGGATCGTGGGTGGACACAATAACGATCGCGCCTTGGCGGACGAGGTCGTCTATCGCCACCGCGACATGTTTCGACGTCAAGTCATCGAGATTTGCTGTTGGCTCGTCGAGCAGAAGAAGAACAGGGTCTCCAAAGAAAGCTCTGGCTAAACCGATTAGCTGGCGCTGCCCCGCGGAGAGGTGCACGCCGCCTGGTCCGACGCGAGTGTCGTAGCCATCAGGGAGCCGAACGATCAGATCGTGCGCACCGGCTCTCTGAGCCGCGGCGAAGACATCGTTCAAGCGATCATCTTCAAAGCGCGAGATATTGTCAGCGACGGTTCCGGGAACGAGTTCAACATCTTGTGGAACGTAGCCGATGAACTGTCCGCGATCCTCGCTCGGCCAAGCATGGATATCCCGGCCGCCCAAAAGGATACGCCCTGATCCGGCTGGCCACACGCCTGCAAGGGTCTGGAGCAAAGTGGTCTTGCCGGATCCATTCCCGCCGCAGAGCGCAATCTTAGACTCTGGAGAAATCACGAATGAAAACGGTCTGATGACTGGTAGCTCGGTTCCTGGAACTTGGACCGAAAGCCGATCAATCTGGATGTCAGCCGAAGGACGCGGGAGCGGTGTATATGTCGACGGGTCAAGTGAAGGATCGAGCCTCTGTATAAGGTCGCTCCACGCGCTTCGGGCCATAACAATGGTCCGCCAACTCCCGACAATCTGGTCAATCGGTGCAAGGGCGCGCGACATGATCACCGAGGCCGCAACGATGCCGCCTGGTGATATCTCTTGCGAGAGCGCCAGCGCCGCGCCAGCGCCAAGGACAATAACCTGAAGGATCTGTCTGACCGAGCGCGCCAGCGAAGAAAAGGCACCATCGCCCTTAGACGCTGAAATGGCTTCATCCGTCGCTGCATCACGAATGCCACGCCAACGATTAAACAGGCGCTGCCCGAGGCCCATCGCAACCACGGCGGACTTTTGGCGGCTCAGTCCTCGCGCAAAGGCTTGGGCTTCGTTGGCGACGGCAATGGCGCGTTGTCCGCTGCCACGCGTTGCAAACTCTGACACGAGCGCAATGGCCAAAACGAGGAGTGCCCCAACGATACCAAGGACGCCCAGCATCGGATTAAGCAGAAAGAGGAGCGCAATAAAGAAAGGGGTGAAGGGAAGATCGAAAAATGCGAGGAGGACGCCGTTCTGAAGTGCGGCCTGGATACGCGAGAGATTAGAGATATCAGATGGCAGCGCATGAGCGGCGTCTTCACCATCGGCAAACCTTGCAAACATCCTGCGGGAGAACACCTCCTCCAAGCGTAGTCCGGCAAGGGCAAGAACCCGCCGGCGACCCGCTTCAGCGGCCGCATATACGCCAAGAAGAAATACGGCGATCAGGCTTAGCCAGATCAGAGTATCGGTAGACCCAGACGTTAGAACGCGGTCATAGATCTGCAGCATGTAAAGTGGGGATACGAGCAGCAGCAGATTTACGAATAAGCTGAATGCCAATATCCCGAGACTATGTTGTGGGGCTCTTTTTGCAAACCCAAACAGCCAACCAAATGTGCTGATGGATTTTTTTGAGCGCGCATCTTTGGTCGCCACCTGAGACACACCTCACCTCCATTGAATTAAAGTTACAAAAAAGTGCCTCTGGGGACGAATTCTGCGTCCCCAGAGGCGTTGGTCAGACTGTCTTACAGGCTGTCACCCAGGTCTGTTCCGGAAAGCGGAACAGGTGGCGACTCTAACCCGGACTCAAGCCCGTCAACGGCCTGGCCAAGATCGGCATCGATAGTGAACACCGTCGTAAACGCCGGATTGGTCGCTTCGTTCGCCAAGTCCAGCGCATTGCCGATTTCCGTTCCCGCTTCTTCGAGAAGCTGGATCTCGGGGTCGTCGCTCAGATCGGTCGAAACCGGTCCCGTTTTCGACGCACTCGCCGACGCACTTGCTGGTGCAGCGGCCGTCCCGTCGAAGTTGGCGGCAGTGAGCGTCGCTACGTCGACACCGGTCAGGGTGATCGTGTCGCCGTCACCGAAATCGATGAAGGCGTTGCCCGACCCGTCATCGACGGCTAGCGCGAGCGCCTCATCTGCCGTGAGGCCGTGCCCCGTCACATCGATCACATCGTCCGCGACAACAAAGTCCGTCACGGTATCGGCGTCAGACCCTTCAGCTTCAATAAACGTGTCTGCGCCGGTTCCGCCACTGAGCGTATCGTCACCGCCTTCGCCATCGATTGTGTCGTTGCCACCGTTTCCGTTGAGGACGTTGACGCTGGAGTTACCAGCAATCGTATCATCGCCGGCTGCAGAGCCAGTGATGTTCTCAATCGAGGTCACGGTATCGCCGACGGACGCAACGGCATCGCCGTTCTCATCGAGGTCGATCTCAACTGCGCCGCCAGCAGAGAACAGAACCGTGTCGGTTCCTTCGCCACCGTTCACGAAGTCCGCACCACC
>JBCAWP010000094.1:0-9224 GCA_038534535.1 Pseudomonadota bacterium | reverse complement strand
CGGAGGTCTGCTTCGAGACTGCCACGGAAAAAACGACCGGCGTGACCGTGATCACAGACAGATCGACCGCGATTTCCCAAATAGTCCAGGCTGGAGGTGTCTTTGCCCGACACCTTCCTATGTGCAACTTGGTCGGATTTCTCTCTTTCCCTAGGCCGACCACCGCCCCGAGATCTGTATCTCGGGGCTTTTTTCTGCCTGTCGCTCAGCCTCGCTCGAGTGGTTAACCCAAGCGTGCAAAAAATTAACGAATGTCTGGCAAAGCGCGAGGCTAGACGAACCCAAAAGAGGAATCGGACGATGGCCGATGGATCTGTTCTTGCCGCCGAGGCGCTGGGCGATGCGGTTGCGACGAGTGCCGCTGGCCGCAAGGCCCGCCGACGGGGATGGCGCCGCTTCAAGGTGGATCTTTGGGCCACGGATCTGAACGATGCCGAGATCGGCATTTTGCAGCGCACACGGAATGAAGCGGCCTCGGATCAGTTCACCAAGGACATGGAACTCTACGGGCAAACGGTCATCGATGGCAAACGCGAAGCCCTGATTGCCTACCGCAAGGAACTTTGGAATGAGGCGGTCGATTTCGATCGTCGCTTGGTGATCAAACTCTTTTCGGAGACGCTCGGTTGGCGCGGTACACTCGAAATGCTGGTGGGGCGGTCGATCCAATTGTCACGCGGATCAGGCGTGCCTGTCCCAGCCTTTTCCATAAACCTTGCGCGCCATGATCAGCTCATCCAGTTAGAGCGCTGCGCACGAAAATGGCCGTTGCTGCCGGAGGCCTACACGTTCTTCATCGAGACCAAACAGGGTCCGCGCTTTTACACGCTACGGCGGTACATGTTCAGCTTTGGAGCTGATTATGCGGTCCTGGATCAACAGGGTCGGAGGATCGGTCACCTCGACCACCAGATCGTCAATCTCGGCGGATCTTGGATTGTGAAGCTCGATCCCGCATATGCGAATCGGAAGCTTGAAACCGTGCTCGAGCTTTTCTGCGCCATGCTGCGGTTTAACGGGGCGAGTCGCCGGCATATTGCCGATGTGTCGGGCCGTATTCGGGACGGCAAACTCACGCCGAAGCTCAATCACCGCGAAGCGGACCTTTATTACAATCCGCGCCGTCGGCGTTAGGGCGCGCGCCGCTTAGCCAGCAAGTCCGAGGACCGATAAAGCGTCTTTTGGCCAGCCGACATGGACGTCGCCGTTCTGTTCGATCACGGGACGTTTGATGAGGGTTGGGTGTTCGATGAGCAGCGCTTGCGGGTCGCGGGACCGATCTGTGTCCGACAAGTTTCGCCACGTGGTCGATCGACGATTGACCAGTGCGTCCGAGCCGGCAGCTGCGAGCCATTCAGGGACTTTTGCAGCTAGAGCCGCTTCTGCCCTGATATCGATGAATGTGACGGTCTGGCCTGCGCCTTCGAGCGCCTTGAGGGCTTTTTTGCAGGTGTCGCAGGTCTTCAGGCCATAGAGGGTCGTGGCGGTCATGGCATTTCCTTCTTCGGCAGGGTCTGACATCGGTTCTTGTCGGCCTGGGCGCGCGAAGGCAAGGTTCGGCGATGCGCGCACTCTTGCACAGTCTTTTCTTGCTCGCGGCCGCGTGCCTAGTGGCTGGCCTCTACGGCGCGCTTCATAACCAGGTCTCTTACACAGTTTCCCCTGACTATTTCCACGCGTTCAAGTTCCGGCAGTTTTCGATCGCTGACGGGTTACAGAATCGTCTCGGTGCTTCGTGGGTTGGGTGGCAGGCCAGTTGGTGGATGGGGCTTGTTATTGGTGTCCCTATTCTGCTGGTGACGAGATTTGCACCAGGCCGCAGCCATCGAAATTCGCTGTTCGTCCGTGCGGCGGTCATCGTGGTCTTCACTGCTCTCGTAATTGGGGCAGGCGGACTGTTTCGCGCACTATTCTTTGTTGACCAGGGTCACCTTCCGGTCTGGGTGTTCGCGTTCACGCCCGACGATCCCGTCGCCATGGCGCGGGCGGGGGAGTTGCACAATGCGACCTATCTTGGCGGCCTGGTCGGGCTCGCGTGTGCATTAGTTTATGCGGCATCAGTGGTCCGACGGTTGCGGCGCAACTACCGTAATGATGGGGCCCATCGTGAGGCCGACCTCGGATCGGCCGAGATCCGCTGAATAGATCTTCGAAACGGTGCCGTCGAGGAACAAGGCGTTCGGGACACCGAGGTCATCTCGAAAGAGGCGCGCAAAGGTGTGAAAGTTCACGGGCACATCGGAAATGGCGAAATAGATCGTTTCGCCATCGGCTGATACGCCGACGCCGTTCCGCCGCTTACGACTGGTCCCATCGGGATTGAAGGCGGGGTGGAGGGCGCCGTCGATGACCAGCATCGGCCCGGACTGTGTCGCATTGGCAGGGAGTGCCCCGTCAAACTGGTTCGCGAAGGCCCCGGTTTCGGTGACGCCGGCTTTGCCATTTTCGAACCAGAAAACACCATTCGGAACGAGGCCGAAATTACCGGGGCCGGCCCGCGTGACGAGAGGAGCGATTTCTTGGCCGTCCTGAACATAGAGGCCGACCGGTCGGCGGTCTTCATGGTACATGCCCGCATTCATCGCAAAGGTGAGGGGGGTCGCGGTCTTGTCCATCCAATCGGCCAGGCGCGCGAAAGATCCAACCGGCGCGCCGTCGGGATGGGACAGGACCAGCTTAAGGCCGGCATTGTCCGCAGAATAAGTGCAGACAATAAAGGGTTGGGCCTCGAATGTGATCGACTGGCAAGGGGCCGGCGGCGCTGCGCGACAGGCGCCAGCGCAGACGAGCCCCGCAAGCCATAGCGCCGTCAGCCTCATTCGGTCTCAAGGGGACGCAATGCGCGCGCGACCGCATCGACCTCTTCGGCGGACGACAGATAGGTCGGTGCCTCGATGAGATGGGTCGCCTGTTCATAGGCATAGCCGGCCGACAGAACATCTGCGTCTTGACCGGCGGTGCCGATGAACGAGACGCCGACCGGAAGGCCGCGCACAAAGCCCATGGGGACAGTGATCTGCGGGTAGCCGGCGATAGCGGCGAGATAACCTGCGCCAACGCCGCCGCCGAACTGGTCGCCATTAATCGCATCAATCAGGAAGGCCGGCCCGCGCGTCGGCGCGACCAGAAGCTCAACCTCGTTTTCTGATAGGAACTTATCGATGCCGTTGTCACGGGATGCGGTGAGGATGTTATCGCGCGCGGCGATGTAGGTTTCATCCGTCAATGGCGGCTGGGCTTCCGACATCTCCATGATGTCTTGGTTGAAGATGTAGAGTTCGGTGTCGGCATTCTCTTTGTTGAAAGCGATGACATCCGTCAGCGTCCGGGCTGTGACCGCGGGGGCGGCGTCTGCGAGGTATTCATTTAAGGTGTGCTTGAACTCGGCCTGAAGAACGAGGAACGCGTCCGACCAGTAATTGTCCGGCAAATCGTTCTCTTCGATCTCGACGAGGATGGCGCCTTGCGCTTCGAGCGCCGCGAGGACGTCAGCAAAACGGGCTGTCACCTCGGCGTTTCCGCCTTCTGCAAATTTCAGGACGCCGATCCGCGTTCCGGCGAAATAGTCTTCGTCTAAGGCGGCGGCGAAATCCGTTGCGCCTTCGCCGGTTGCCATGGCTGTGAGCATGAGGGCGGCGTCGCGCACGGTGCGGGTCATCGGCCCGGCGGTGTCCTGGGTGGAGGAGATCGGCACAATGCGGGCCTGGGAGACGAGGCCAACGGTGGGTTTAAAGCCGACAATCCCGTTCGATGTGGACGGACAAAGGATGGACCCGTTGGTTTCCGTGCCGACACTGCCGGCGGCGAGTGAGGCGGCCGTCGCGGCGCCTGATCCCGAACTTGATCCACAGGGCGTGCGGGTCAGCATGTGGGGATTGCGCACTTGCCCCCCGAGGGCGGACCAGCCCGAGATAGAATTTGTTGAGCGGAAGTTCGCCCATTGGGAGAGGTTTGTCTTACCGAGGATGATGGCGCCGGCCTCGCGCAGACCAGCGGTGAGGGGGGCGTCGCGGCCCGTGATATTGTCTTTCAGCGCGAGGGCGCCCGCGGTCGTCGCTACCGGATCTGCCGATTCGATATTGTCTTTCAGGAGCACCGGCACGCCGTGCAGAGGGCCGAGCGGTTCGCCTGCGGCGCGGCGGGCATCAGCTGCGCGGGCGTCCGCCAGGGCATTCGGATTCACTGAGAGGACCGATTGCAGCGTTGGCCCCGACCGGTCGATGGTCTCGATCCGGGCGAGATAGGCTTCCACCATCTCTTCGGAGGTCACTGCCCCGCTCGCAATGGCCGCGGCGATGTCTGATAGGGGGGCGGTGGCGAGGCTGTCAGCCGGATTGGGCTCCGCTTCGGCTTCCAGTATCTTATCCTCCGCCGCGATATGATAGGCGCGGTCCAGTGGATCGGTCTTTTCAGCCGCTTGCGACGGACTGAAGGGGTTCGGCACTTGTGCGCATGCGGCGAGGGCAAGGGCAGCGGATCCAGCGGCCAGAAGGAAGTGTTTCATCGATTTAAGATCTCCGGAGAGCTGGTTTCGTCTGTGTCTTACGTTTTTCGCGAGGCCGTATCGGCACCGCTGCGGCTTTGTCACTCAACGTCGTCGAGGGTGAGGTTGCGCGCGCGGGCAGCGCGTTCAATCGCGCTGGCGCCCTCGTCGCTGACATGGAGTGTTTGGCGGACCATGTCGAGAATACGAAGCTCCGCGCCGACAAGGCCGCCATCGGCGGCAACGACATCGATGACGGCGGCGTAGGCGGTCTCGGCGAGATGGGGTGGAATGGCCGATTGGGCGCTCTGCATAATGCGTCCGAGGCCCCCATCCTGCGCCGCGATTCTGCCGCAAGCCTGCGAGGTTTCGACGAGGCGGGCTTCATCGTCGGGTCCGAACAGGGCGAATGATCTGACGACGCGTCCGATGGTTCTTAGCTCCCGATCATCGATGTTGCCGTCAGCGGCCGAAGCCGTGACCATCAAATAGA
Source organism: Pseudomonadota bacterium (assembly GCA_038534535.1). Lineage (GTDB taxonomy): Bacteria > Pseudomonadota > Alphaproteobacteria > Caulobacterales > Hyphomonadaceae > CALLCD01. The sequence continues at coordinate 4,248 of JBCAWP010000094.1, read as the reverse complement.
TGATCGCGTCTTGCGGACTTAAGGGGTCGGCGGCAGACATCATGGCGGAGCTCCGGATCAATTGACCGGCACCTTAGCCATATTGCTTTGCGCAGCAAGGGTTTACCGCTGACGCTAATCAGCCGAGGCCAGACTATGTTTTTGGCTTGATCGGCCGCATCAAGCCTTCCTGGGCGACGCTCGCGACGAGTGTGCCGTCTTGTTTGAATATCATGCCACGGTTGAAACTTCGGGCGCCGCCGGCATGGGGACTGTCCTGGGCATAGAGAAGCCATTCATCGGCACGGGCGGGCGTATGAAACCACATGGCATGGTCGAGACTCGCCATCATCGCCTTGCCGGTGTGCCAGGACACCGCATGGGGCCGCGTTCCGCTGTCCAGCAGCGACATGTCGGACGCGTAGGCCATCAGGCATTGGTGGACGGCGGGCGAGCCTTCGAAAGCTCGCGTCGCCTTGAACCAGATATGGTTGCGCGCCGGCATGGGCTGTGGGTTGATAAAGTCTGACGGGTCGACCGGGCGCATCTCGATCGCCCGGGCGCGGGTCATTTGCCGCCGCATGGGTTCTGGAAAGAGGTGTGCGGCCTCTTTTCGAAGATCGAGCCGGGATTTCAGTCCGTCGGGTCCTGGAACGTCCGGCATGTCGGCCTGGTGGTTCCATCCTTCTTCGAGGACTTGGAAGGAGGCTGAGAAACTGAAGATCTGTCGGCCATGCTGGATCGCTACGACGCGCCGCGTCGTGAACGAGCGCCCGTCGCGGGAATGATCGACTTGGTAGATGATTGGAACGGTCGGATCGCCGGGGCGGATGAAGTAGGCATGCATGGAGTGGCAGGGCCGGTCGCCATCGACCGTTTGGTAGGCCGCCATCATCGCCTGGCCGATGACCTGGCCACCGAAAACGCGTTGGGAGGTCTCGTCAGGGGAAATGCCACGGAAGAGGTCAACCTCCAGGCGTTCCACATTCAGGAGGTCCAGAACGATCGAAAGGGGGTCTTGCTCGGCCATTGCGTTTCTCTTTCTCATCGGCGCATTACGCCCGGCGAGCTAGCATGGCGCTTGCACGGTTGAAACCAATTTTAGGGGATCCGGTGTTGTCTCCCGGCTTTGTGCGGCGGACCCAATTGTATTGTGAAGAAGGCTGTGGAAGTCTCGCGCATCGCGAGACGAAGAGAGTGAGGTCTGTCCTATGGGATTTATCGGTCAGCTTAAGCGGGATTGGGACACAATTTCCGGCTTGCGGCGGTTGCTGAAGTATACCGCAGACCTTGGGCCGGACAGCACCCATGTTGTGGCCGATGATATTGAGGCAAGCGTTGACCGCCATAAAGCGAACGTCGCCTTCCGCTTCGAGGGCGAGATCACGACCTATGCCGAATTAGAGGCGCGGGCGAACCGCATCGCAAATTGGGCTCTTGGACAGGGTCTTAAGAGCGGGGATTGCGCGGCACTCTTTCTCGGAAATTGCCCAGATTATGTCGCGGTCTGGTTTGGGCTCTCAAAGATCGGCGTCATCACGGCCTTGATCAATCATAATCTGGCGGGCGAAGCGCTGGCCCACTGCGTGAATATCGCTGACGCCAATGTCGTGATCTTTGGGAACGACCGCGCCGATCAGATGGACAGTGCGAAACCGCATTTGACCGGTGAGGCCGCGTTCTGGGCGTTTGGTCATGTGCCGGGTGCTGAAGATCTTGATGCTGCGCTTGCGGCAGCCAGTGATAATCGACCTGACCGGTCCCACCGCGAACACCTGCGCGGCAAGGATTTGTGCCTTTATGTATATACGTCCGGTACGACTGGATTACCGAAGGCCGCAAAACTCACCCAAACGCGCACACAGGGCATGATGCGCACATTCGTCACGCCGACCGAAACGACGTCCCGCGACCGAGTGTTTATCGCTTTGCCGCTTTATCACGGGACGGGCGGGATTTGCGGCGTCGGGATTGCACTGATGTCCGGGGCTAGCATCATCTTGAAAAAGAAGTTCTCCGCGTCCCAATTCTGGGATGATGTGACCGATGAGGGGGCGACGGTCTTTGTCTATATCGGCGAGCTTTGCCGCTATCTCCTGAATTCCCCGCCCCATCCAAAGGAGCGGGCACATCGGCTGAGAACCGGCTTTGGGAATGGGCTTCGTCCTGAAATCTGGCAGGCCTTCCTTGATCGCTTCAATGTGCCGGATCTGGTCGAGTTCTATGGATCGACCGAGGGCAATGTGTCTTTCCTCAATTTCGATAAAACGGTGGGCGCTGTCGGCCGGATCCCGAAGATTATCGAGAAGAAGTTTGCCCATGTGGCTTTTGTAAAGTTCGACGTAGTCTCCGAGGAACCCGTGCGCGGAGAGGGCGGCTTCTGCATGATCGCGGACCCGGACGAGACCGGCGAAGTGCTTGGCAAAGTTGGCGACGAAGCCCGTACGAGGTTTGAGGGTTACAATGACCCGGAAGCGACCAAGAAGAAGCTGATGCGCGATGTGTTTGAGCCCGGCGATCTTTGGTTTCGAACCGGCGACCTCATGCGAAAGGATGCGCGCGGCTATATCTATTTTGTCGACCGTATCGGCGATACCTTCCGCTGGAAGGGTGAAAACGTTTCGACAAATGAAGTCGGTGAGGCGCTCGCCGGATTAGAAGGCGTCGGCCACGCCAATGTCTATGGCGTTCAGATTCCGGGCATGGATGGAAAAGCTGGAATGGCCGCGATCACGCTTGATGGGGAGTTCGATTTCGACACGCTCCACGCCGCGCTCCGGGATAGGCTGCCGGCCTATGCCGTTCCGATCTTCCTGAGAATTCAACCTGAGGCGGAGACGACAGGCACCTTCAAGTATCGGAAGGTCGACCTTGTGAAAGATGGTTTTGACCCAGAAAAAGTCGGCGATCCCATTTGGTTTGCGCATCCGGACAAAAAAACTTACGTGCCGCTGACACCAGACGTTTACGAATCAATCCTATCGGGAGGCTTCCGCTTCTGATTGAAAATTAGCGGTTGGGGGACCACAAGGGGAGGAATCCAGTTTTGGAGACGCTGAAGACCGATTATTTGGTTGTAGGGGCGGGGGCGATGGGCCTTGCCTTCACAGATACGATGTTGACCGAGAGCGATGCGCAGATCGTGATTGTCGATCGGAATGACCGGCCGGGGGGCCACTGGAATCAGGCTTACCCGTTCGTCACGTTACACCAGCCTTCGTCTTATTATGGGGTGAGCTCAAAGGAGCTAAGCCTCGGGCGAAAAGATGAGACGGGCCTGAATAAGGGGCTGAACGATTTGGCGACGCTGCCGCAGCTGCGTGCCTATTTCGATGACGTCATGGACCAGACATTCCTGAAATCCGGTCGTGTGACGTACTTGCCGATGCACGAGTATTTGGGCGACGGCCGGGCCGTTTGTCGGATGACGGGCGCTGAAAAGACAATTTCTGCAGCACGGCGAATTGTCGATGCGACCCACTTGAAGACAACGGTTCCGGCAATGCATACGCCGAATTTCGACATCTCCGGCGATGTGGCGTTCGCCCCGCTGAACGACTTGCCTGAAATCGCGCCAGATTATGATCGCTACGTCGTGATTGGCGGCGGCAAGACGGGCATCGACGCCGTGATCTGGTTGCTCCAGCGCAATGTCGATCCGGACCATATTCAGTGGATCATGTCGCGTGATGGCTGGCTACTCGATCGGGGGCGGACCCAGCCCACGGAGGAGTTCTTTTTTGACACGTTTGGCGGGATCGCCGATCAGATGGAAGCGATCGCGGAAGCGAGTTCCGTCGATGATTTGTTCGAGCGCCTCGAAGCGGCGGGCGTGTTTGTCCGGATCGACCCGAGTGTCCGCCCGAAAATGTTCCATGGCGCGACGGTTAGCCGGGACGAGTTGGACGAGTTGCGGCGGGTCAAGAACATCGTGCGTTTGGGCCGGGTGAAACGCATCACCGCGACAGAGATCGAGCTGGATGGCGGGTCACTTCCGACGGGGCCAGACGTCCTCCATGTCGATTGTTCGGCAAGTGCCGTAGGCAATATGGACGTCTGTCCGGTGTTCCAGGACGATGCGATCCGGCTTCAAACGGTGCGCAGTGTCCAACCTGTCTTCAGTGCGGCGTTTATTGCCTATGTCGAAGCAACCCGCGAAACAGACGAGGAGAAGAACCGTCTGTGCACAGTGGTGCCACTGCCAAACCATGCCAAGGACTGGTTGAAGATGCAGGCCGCCTTCATGATGAACCAGTATAACTGGTCTCG